>JAKSBY010000748.1 GCA_022360855.1 Sphingomonadales bacterium
GCCGAAGGACCGAATCGCGTTGAGGCCGTGTCGACCGCGCGACGCGGCCCGAATGCTGGTGGTGCAGGGCAACGCCCTGGCGGATCACGGCGTGCGCGACCTGCCGCGGTTTCTGTCTGCCGATGACGTGCTGGTTTTCAACGATACACGAGTGATTCCGGCCCGGCTGATCGGCCGGCGCGGTGCGGCAAAGATCGAGCTGACCTTGCTCAAGGCCGAGGGCCCGCTCACCTGGTCGGCGCTCGCCAAGCCGGCGAAGAAGCTCAGGCCCGGCGACACGCTGACATTCGGCGCGCTCGAAGCGCAGGTCGCCGAGAAGCGGCAAGCCGGCGAGGTGGCTGTCGTCTTCCATTGCGAAGCCGATACTCTGCCGGAGCTGCTCGTTGAAAACGGCCTGATGCCGCTGCCGCCATACATTGCCGGTGCGCGCGGTGTGGACGCGCGGGACCGTGAGGACTATCAGACGGTCTTTGCCGCCCGCGACGGTGCCGTGGCCGCGCCCACGGCCGGCCTGCATTTCACGGACGCGCTGTTGTCCGCCATCGGGGAAACCGGTGCCAAGCTCGCCGGGGTAACCCTGCATGTGGGCGCCGGGACCTTCCTCCCGGTCAAGGCGGAAGACACCGAAGAGCACAAGATGCACGCGGAGTGGGGCGAGATCAGCGAGGCGACGGCGGCGGAGCTGAACACCGCGCGCGCGGGCGGCGGCCGGATCTTCGCCATCGGCACCACGTCCTTAAGGCTCCTGGAGAGCGCGGCGGACGCAAACGGCGCCATCCGCCCCTTCCGCGGCGAGACGGACATCTTCATCACGCCCGGCTACCGTTTCCGGGCAACCGATGCGCTCCTCACCAACTTCCACCTGCCGCGCTCGACCTTGTTCATGCTGGTCGCTGCCTTCTCCGGGCTTGCGGCCATGCGTACCGCTTACGATCACGCCATCGAGGCGGGCTACCGCTTCTATTCCTACGGCGATGCCTGCCTGTTGTTTCCGGCTAGGGAGGCAACGGCATGACGGAGCGCTTTGCATTCGAGGTCGCGGCGCGCGATGGCGTGGCCAGGACCGGCGCAATCCGCATGCAGCGCGGCGAGATCCGCACGCCGGCCTTCATGCCGCTGGGCACCGCCGCCAGCGTCAAGGCCATGCGCCCCGAATCCGTGCTCGAGACCGGCGCCGACATCATTCTCGGCAACACCTATCATCTGATGCTGAGGCCCGGCGCGGAACGCATTCAAGCGCTCGGCGGCCTGCACCGGTTCATGAACTGGCTGAAGCCGATTCTGACCGATTCGGGCGGCTTCCAGGTGATGTCGCTCGCCAAGCTGCGTAAGCTGGACGAGGACGGGGTCACCTTTCAGTCGCATATCGACGGGTCGCGTCATAGGCTGACCCCGGAGCGCGCGATCGAGATCCAGGGCCAGCTCGGCGCCGACATCGTCATGGCGTTCGACGAATGCACGTCTTACCCGGCCTCCGAGGCCGAGGCGCGCGAGTCCATGGAGCTTTCCATGCGCTGGGCACTGCGCAGCCGGCGGGCGTTTGACGCCAATGCGGAGCAGGCCGGTCGTGCCGCGCTGTTTGGCATCGTCCAGGGCAGCACCTATCCCGAGCTCAGGCATCGTTCGACCGACGCGCTTCTGGAGATCGGCTTTGACGGCTACGCCGTCGGCGGCCTCGCGGTGGGCGAGGGGCAGGAGGAGATGCTCCGCATGCTTGACGTCACCGTGCCACGGCTGCCCGAAGATGCGCCGCGCTACCTGATGGGCGTCGGCAAGCCGGACGATCTGGTCGGCGCGGTACTGCGTGGCATCGATATGTTCGATTGCGTGCTGCCGACGCGCTCCGGCCGCACCGGCCAGGCCTTCACCTGGGCCGGCCCGCTCAACCTCAAAAACGCGCGGCACAAGGAGGATACGGCGCCGATCGACCCCGCTTGCCGCTGCCCGGCCTGCATCGGCCATTCCCGGGCCTATCTGCACTACCTGTTCAAGGCCGACGAGATGCTCGGCCCGATGCTGCTGACCTGGCACAATCTGACCTTCTATCAGGACCTGATGGCCGCGCTTCGCGACGCCATCTCCCGGCGGACGCTAAGCGAATTCGCCGAGGAATTCCGGCGCCGCTATTCGAACGGCGCCTAACGGAAACGGGGCAGGGCGAAGCGGACCGGCGGGTTCGCTGCCGCGCAGCTTTCGGTCGCGGGGGCCTCGGCACCCCTCAGGAATCTCGCGACATCGCGCCACGCGCAGTCATTGACGGGCAGGACCGCGTGCCCTGCGTCCGGGTAGATTCGCGGCAGCGCGTTCGGCAGCAATTCGGCAAGCTCGCGTGCGATCCAGGGGGGCGTCACGGGATCGAGCACCCCGGAGAGGATGAGAGTGGGGACCGCGGGCCGCACCGGGCGGTCTTCGGCGGTAAAGACCTCACCTTCGAGCCAAGTGCCGCATACGGCTTCGTTGCTCTTGATCAGGTCTTGCAGATACGCCGCGAAGGCCGAGAATTTTGCGATCTCCTCGCGC
>JAKSBY010000633.1 GCA_022360855.1 Sphingomonadales bacterium
CCCGGCATCGGCGGCGCGGACGGTGTCTATGACGGCAGTGTCGTCCTGCTGACGGTCAATGACGGCCGGAGCCTGCGCCGCGCGGCGCTGCACGGTTACAGCTATCCGTTCCTTGACGACGAGCCCGAGCGGCCGGAGAACGAAGCCGATCAGCCACGCTACGCGGCGGCCGTCTCCGTCTTCGAAGCCTGGTCGCGGCTTCGCGGCGGTAAGGGCCGGGGTACCTAGTCCAGGGTCTGCCGGTAGCGCTTGAGCGCGAATGTGGTGGCGATGACCAGGAAGGCGGTCATGGCCGCGGCTTCCGGCGCGATCTCGGTCCAACTGCTGCCCTTCAGGAGGATGCCGCGCACGATGCGCAGGAAGTGGGTGAGCGGCAGGACCTCGCCCAGCACCTGGGCCCAGCCCGGCATGCCGCGGAACGGGAACATGAAGCCGGACAACAGGATCGAGGGCAGGAAGAAGAAGAAGGTCATCTGCACCGCCTGGAGCTGGTTCTTGGCGATGGTCGAGAAGGTGAAGCCGACCGCCAGATTGGCGGACATGAAGAGGATCAGCGCCAGCGACAGCAGCCAAAGACTGCCCAGCATGGGCACGTCGAACACCCAGCGTGCCGCCAGGAGGATGACCGCCGACTGCACGTAGCCGACCCCCACATAAGGTAGGATCTTGCCGATCATCACCTCTGCGGGCCGGACCGGCATGGCCAGCAGGTTCTCCATGGTGCCGCGCTCGCGCTCGCGCGTCACGGCCAGCCCGGTGATCATCACCATGGTCATGGTCAGCACCACGCCCATCAGGCCGGGCACGATGTTGTATTGGGTGATGGTCTCCGGGTTGTAGCGCCGGTGGATCACGAGCTCGAAAGGCGGCGGTCCGGCGGCGAGATTGCCCGTGGCGCCCTTCAGGTCGTGCCGTAAGCCGCTGATCGGGAGCTGGTTGAGCGCCGCGATGGCGTTGCCCGTGGCCACGGGGTCGGAGGCATCGGCCTCGACGAGAAGCGTGGGCG
>JAKSBY010000297.1 GCA_022360855.1 Sphingomonadales bacterium
ACCGTCGCCGTGCTGCCGGAGCCGGAGGAGGTGGATATCCAGATCGCCGATTCTGATCTTCGCATCGACGTCTACCGCGCCTCGGGACCCGGCGGTCAGTCGGTGAATACCACGGACAGCGCGGTCCGCATCACCCATATCCCGTCGGGTATCGTCGTGCAGCAGCAGGACGAAAAATCGCAGCATAAGAACAAAGACAAGGCCATGAAGGTGCTGCGCGCCCGGCTGTATGAGCATGAGCGCGCCAAGGCCGAGGCCGAGCGCGCCACGGCGCGGCGTGGCCAGGTCGGCTCCGGCGACCGGTCGGAGCGCGTGCGCACCTATAACTTCCCGCAAGGGCGCGTCACCGACCACCGCATCTCGCTGACCCTGCACAAGCTGGACCAGATCCTCGCCGGTGAGGCGCTGGACGAGGTGATCGACGCGCTCGTGACCCAGGATCAGGCGGACAAGCTCGCGGCTTTGGGGGAGGACGCCGAATGAGCCGCGCCGAAGCGCTCAAGGCCGCCGGCGACCGGCTGACCGCGGCCGGGGTGGAAAGTCCCCGGCTCGACGCAGAGGTGTTGCTGGCCTCGGCGCTGGGCTGCACGCGGATCGACCTGTTCGCGGAGCCGGCGCGCGAACTGGCCGCGCCCGAGCGTGAGCGCTTCGACGCCATGGTCGCCCGGCGGCTTAGTCGGGAGCCGGTGGCGCAGATCCTCGGTGCCAAGGAGTTCTGGGGGCTGGAGTTCAAGGTCTCGAACGCGACCCTGACACCGCGGCCGGATTCCGAAACCCTT
This sequence comes from Sphingomonadales bacterium, assembly GCA_022360855.1. Lineage (GTDB taxonomy): Bacteria > Pseudomonadota > Alphaproteobacteria > Sphingomonadales > JAKSBY01 > JAKSBY01. The sequence goes on from JAKSBY010000297.1 coordinate 780, forward strand.
GTCGATGCCGTGTTGGAGGCCGTGGACCGGTCGGAACGCGGGCGCGATCATGCCTGGTCGATCCTCGATCTGGGGACCGGCAGCGGCTGCCTGCTGCTGGCCGTATTGTCCGAGCTTCCGCTTGCTACCGGGCTCGGGGTCGACGTCTCGGCAACGGCGCTCGAAATGGCACATGAAAACGCCCGCCGGCTCGGCCTGGGGCGACGCTGCCGCTTCATCGAATGCGACTGGCGGGACGGGCTCGGGGCTCTCGGGGAACGGTTCGAGCTGGTGATCGCCAATCCGCCCTATATCGCGGGCGCCGAGCTTGCCGCACTGGCGCCGGAGGTGACCGATCATGAGCCGCGCATCGCCCTTGACGGCGGCGATGGCGGCATGGTGGCCTATGAGGCCATCCTCGCGCGCGCTGGAGACTTCATCGGCCCGGGCGCTTGGCTGTTTTTCGAGGTCGGGGCCGGTCAGGCCGCGAAGGTGGAGGCGCTCATTTCGGAGGCGGGATTGGTTGCGTGTGGCCGCCGCCGCGATCTGGCAGGGCATGATCGGGTCGTCATGGCGCGTGCCGGCGGGTAGGGCCGGAACAATCACTTTCTTTTGAAATTTTGGTTGGAAATTAAGGTCTTTGCGGCTAGGGTAGCCGGGCCTCATGAGACTGGGCTGGGTTCTTGAGAGAACCGTGGGAGCGCTGAGGCGCTCGACCGAGGCAATCGAGGATAGAGACAATTTGCCTCGCGGACTGGCCGCAGCTCAAACGGTTTGGTCGATTAAGACAAACGGGCTTAATTACACTATGAAGCAGAATTCATCTTCCCGCCGCGGGCGCGGGCGCGCGCAGGGAAAGCGTGGCGGCAGCCAGCCGGGCCGCTCTCCCGTCAATGGTAACCGGGCCGAGCCTAAGCTGAAGGGTAATCCCAAACAGCTGCTCGACAAATACAAGTCCCTGGCGCGCGACGCGATCCAGGCCGGGGACCGTATCCTGGCGGAAAACTACTTCCAGCATGCGGATCACTATCAGCGCCTGGTCAACGAGCGCACCCAGCGCCGACCCGAGCATCAGCCGCGGCCGCAGCAACAACAGCAGCCCAACTTTGTTGATGACGGCATCAACGGCGCGCAGGCGGCCGGACCGCAGCGAGACGAAAAGCCGACCGTGGCGGTCGACACCCCAAGCGAGCCGGCACCGGTGGAGGCACCTAATGCCGGTGGCTCAGGTGACGAGGCCAAAGCCGAGCCGGCGCAGGCCCCACGGCCGCGCGCGCGCCGTCCCCGCAAGCCGGCGCCCGCGCCGAAGGCGGACGGCGATCAGCCGGAAGTCGAGATTTAGCTTTAGCGGACAGGTCAAAATCGTGCCGCCGTCCGTGGTTCGACACGCTCACCACGAACGGAACCCGGTCCCGTTGGCCCTGAGCCCTTGTCCTCCGGAGCCTTGGCGAAGGAGGATGTCGAAGGGCGATTCCCCGCATCAGCCCACGAAATCCCTTGTGTTGCAGATTTGCAACACCATATCGTGCACCGAGGGCGCGTCCCCAACCGGTGCATCTGAACGGGGTAGATCATGAACATCGAACGCTATACGGATCGCTCGCGCGGCTTTATCCAGTCCGCCCAGGGCTTGGCCCTGCGCGCCAACCATCAAAAGCTGACGCCGGAGCACCTTTTGAAGGTGCTGCTGGACGACCGCGAGGGACTGGCGGCAAATCTCATTCGCGCCGCGGGCGGGCAGCCTGAACAGGCGCTGAAGCAGGTGGACGAGGCGCTGGAGCGCCTGCCCAAGGTCGAGGGCTCGGGCGCCGGTCAGCTCTACCTGGAACCGGAGACCGCGCGTCTCTTCGCCAGTGCCGAGGAGCTTTCGGAAAAGGCCGGCGATCAGTACGTTACCGCCGAGCGGTTACTGCTCGCCCTCGCGCTGGCGGCGGGGACCCGCTCGGCGGAGGTCTTGAAATCCGCCGGCGCCTCGCCGCAAGGGCTCAACGAGGCGATCAACGATATCCGCAAGGGCCGCGCGGCGACTTCGCAGAGTGCCGAAGATACCTACGAAGCCCTGAAGCGGTTCGCGCAGGATCTGACCGAGGCGGCGGAGTCCGGCAAGCTCGATCCGGTGATCGGCCGCGACGAGGAAATCCGGCGGACAATCCAGGTGCTCTCCCGGCGCACCAAAAACAACCCGGTGCTGATCGGCGAGCCCGGCGTTGGCAAGACCGCCATCGCCGAGGGCCTGGCGCTCAGGATCGCCAATGGCGATGTGCCGGAAAGCCTGAAGGACAAGCGCATCATGTCGCTGGACATGGGCGCGCTGATCGCCGGCGCCAAATATCGCGGCGAGTTTGAGGAACGCCTGAAGGCGGTGCTGGAAGAGGTTCGCGGTGGGGCCGGCGACGTGATCCTGTTCATCGACGAGATGCACACCCTGGTCGGCGCCGGCAAGGCGGACGGCGCCATGGACGCCTCCAACCTCCTGAAGCCGGCCCTGGCCCGCGGTGAGCTGCACTGTATCGGCGCCACCACGCTTGACGAATACCGCAAGCATGTGGAAAAGGACGCGGCACTCGAACGCCGCTTTCAGCCGGTGTTCATCGACCAGCCCTCGGTGGAGGAAACCATCTCCATCCTGCGCGGCCTGAAGGAAAAATACGAGCTGCATCACGGCGTGCGCATCACCGACGGCGCCATCGTTGCCGCGGCGACCTTGTCGAACCGCTACATCACCGACCGCTTCCTGCCCGACAAGGCCATCGACCTGATGGACGAGGCGGCGAGCCGGCTCAAGATGGAGGTGGAGTCCAAGCCGGAGGAGATCGACGAATTGGACCGGCGCATCATCCAGCTCAAGATCGAGCGCGAGGCGCTGAAGAAGGAGAAGGACGACGCGTCCAAGGAGCGGCTCAAGTCACTCGACAAGGAGCTGGCCGAGCTGGAGCAGAAATCGGCCGAGTTGACCGCGCAGTGGCAGGGCGAGAAGGAGAAGCTGGCCGGCGCCCAGAAGCTCAAGGAAGAGCTCGACCATGCGCGGCTGGACCTGGAGCGAGCCCAGCGCGAAGGTGACTTGGCGCGCGCCGGCGAGTTGGCCTACAGCGTCATCCCCAATCTGGAAAAGAAAATCGAAGCCGCCTCGGAACATGCTGAGCACGCCATGCTTAACGAGGAGGTCTCCGATGAGCATATCGCCGGCGTGGTCTCGCGCTGGACCGGCGTGCCGGTGGACAAGATGCTGGAGGGCGAGCGCGACAAGCTCCTGAACATGGAAGCCGGGCTCGGACTTCGGGTCATCGGCCAGGATGACGCGGTGCGCTCGGTCGCCACCGCCGTGCGCCGCGCCCGCGCGGGCTTGAAGGACCCGAACCGGCCCCTGGGCTCGTTCCTGTTCCTGGGCCCCACCGGCGTCGGCAAGACCGAGCTGACCAAGGCACTGGCGGAGTTCCTGTTCGACGACGAACACGCCATGGTGCGCATCGACATGTCGGAATTCATGGAAAAGCACGCGGTGGCGCGGCTGATCGGCGCGCCGCCGGGCTATGTCGGCTATGAAGAGGGCGGCGTGCTGACCGAAGCCGTCCGCCGGCGGCCCTATCAGGTGGTGCTGTTCGATGAAATCGAGAAAGCGCATGGGGACGTGTTCAACGTGCTCCTCCAGGTGCTGGACGACGGTCGCCTGACCGACGGCCAGGGGCACACGGTCGATTTCTCCAACACCCTGATCATCATGACCTCCAATCTCGGCAGCCATCTCATCGCCGAGCTCGCCGACGGCGAGGACGTGGACACGGTGCGCGAGCCGGTCATGGAAGTGGTGCGGGCGTCGTTCCGGCCGGAGTTCCTCAACCGGCTCGACGAGATCATCCTGTTCCACCGGCTGGCGCGCGAACACATGGCCGCTATCGTCGATATTCAGATGGCGCGGCTCGGCCGCCTGCTGGCCGACCGCAAGATCACCATCGAGCTGGACGATGCGGCGCGCGCCTGGCTGGCGGAAGCGGGCTATGACCCGGTCTATGGCGCGCGGCCTTTGAAGCGGACGATCCAGAAGCACGTTCAGGACCCACTGGCCGACAGGATCCTCTCCGGCGCCGTCAAAGACGGCGATGCGGTGCAGGTCTCGGCCGGCGACAAGGACCTGGTGCTCACCGTCGCCGGTTCGGCCTCGGCCGCGGCGTGATCGAAGGCCTGCTTAAGCAGGCGCTCGGCGCGGCCCGGCGAGGGGACATGGCCGCCGCAGAGGCGGCCTGCCGCAAAGCTCTCGCCCAAGCCCCCGACCGTCCCGACGCCCTGCAGCTCCTGGGCTTGATTGCCGTGGAAACGGGCCGGCGCACCGAGGGCGAGCAGCTCATGCGCCGGTCGCTCGAACTCAGCCCGGAACAGCCGCATGTCTGGAACAATCTCGGCAACCTCCTGGCAACGAAGGACGATCTGGAGGGGGCCAAGGAGGCTTATGAAAAGGCCGTCGGCTACGCGCCGGCTTATACCGACGCGTGGCTCAATCTGGCGGACCTGCTGGCCAAACAGGGCGATCTGGAAGCGGCAATGGCCGCGGCTGACCGTGCGCTGGCCGAGGACGCGGGCGCCTTCAAGGCGCATGGCATCAAGGGCCGCCTCCTGAAAGACGCCGGGCGGCTTGAGGAGGCGGAGGAGAGCCTGAAAAAAGCCCTGCAGGCCAAT
>JAKSBY010000263.1 GCA_022360855.1 Sphingomonadales bacterium
ATCGGGATCGGCGGACTGTTTGACGTCGCCAAGCGTATGGGCCTGGAGCGCCATGGCGAGGATTTCGGCCAGACCTTGGGCGTCTGGGGAGTTGGCGAAGGATTCTATCTGGTTCTGCCGCTTTTGGGACCGTCCTCCGGCCGCGATGCGGTCGGCCGCGCGGTCGACATCGTGTCCGACCCGTTCTGGTGGCTTCTGACCGGCACCGACGAGGCTTATCTGCGTTATGTCAACCGGTCGCTCGACGGCATCGACCGGCTGGCCCGCAATATGGAAAAGATCAAGGGTCTCAAGCGGTCGTCCATCGACTATTACGCGGCGGTCAAGTCCGCCTATATTCAGTCCCGGCGCAATGCGATACAGAACGAGAAATCGGATACCCCTGCCATCCCCGAATTCATGTTCGAGGAGTATGACGACGAGGACGGTCTGGACGCCGAGGAAGTCGATGGAGTCTATGAACAGCCTGAGGAAGACGACACCTCGACGGAACCGCCGGCCGAAGATGATCCCTAGCAGCCATGCAGAGCGAAGCTGAACAGATCGATCTTCCAAGAGCGGACGCGCCATCGGCCCCCGGCGCCGCCGAGTTTCCTTCCGGTAAGGATGCGGGAGACGAGAACTTTCCCGTCGGCTCGTTTCTCATACCGGCCCGGCTTCGGCCCCATGTGGCGCGCTTCTACGCCTATGCCCGGGCCATCGACGACGTTGCCGACAATGCCGAACTGGCGCCCGAGGAAAAACTGCGACGCCTGGACGGCTTCGCCGCGGCCATTCGCGGCGAGACCGATGATCCGGCCTATATCAAGGCGCATCGCATAGCCGCCAGCCTCAAGGAGACCGAGGTCACGACGCAGCATTGCCTCGATCTGATCTCCGCCTTCAAGCAGGATTCGGTCAAGGGCCGCTACGCTGATTGGGACGAGCTCGTCGACTACTGCAACCGCTCGGCGGCGCCGGTCGGCCGCTACCTGCTCGATCTGCACGGAGAGGACAAGGCGGCGTATCCATATTCGGACGGGCTCTGCAACGCGCTGCAGGTGATCAACCATCTGCAGGACTGCCAAAGCGATTACCGGGAGCTCGACCGGGTCTATCTGCCGGGCGACTGGCTGGAAGCAGAGGGTGCGGTTGTCGAATATCTCGACCGATCGGCCGCCACGCCGGCCATGCGCGCGGTGCTCGACCATACGATTGCCGGAACGCGGGAGCTGATGGCGGCCGCTGTCCGCCTGCCGGGCGCCCTCAAGGGCCGGCTCGCCTACGAGTCCGCCGTCATCGTCAAGATCGCGGAGCGGCTCATCGTCGAGCTCGAACGCAGGGACCCCTTGGCCGAACGGATCGAGCTGACCAAGCCGCAGGTCTTTCGCTGCGGCGTGGCGGGCGTCATCTCCGCGCTGCTGCGCTGAAACCGGTGGCCGAGGTACTTCAGGATCCCTGGGTGTGGGCGGCCGCGACCAGTCTCGCGGCATGGGTCTATCTGTATTTCTTTCACGGCGGCTTCTGGCGCGGCGATCAAAGGCTGGGCGACGGTCCCGCCGAACTCGGTGCTTGGCCGCGCGTGACCGCCGTCGTACCGGCACGCGACGAGGAGGCGACCATCGGCCGCTGCTTGGCCGCGTTGGTGGCGCAGGACTATGCCGGCCCGCTTACCGTCATTCTCGCCGACGATTCCAGCAGCGACGGCACCGCAGCCGAGGCCGCGCGGGTCGCCGCCGCCGCGCCACCCGGCCGTCCGGTCGAGACCGTGACCGCGCCGCCCTTGGAGCCTGGCTGGACCGGCAAGCTCTGGGCGCTCAATGCGGGCCTGGACGCGGCCGCTACGGCCGCTCCGGACTACCTCTGGTTCACCGACGCCGATATCATTCACGAGCCAGAGGTGCTTACGTCGCTCGTTGCCAAGGCGGAAGAGGACAACCGGGCGCTGGTCTCGCTCATGGTCCGGCTCAATTGCGAGACGTTTTGGGAGCGGCTGCTGATCCCCGCTTTCGTGTTCTTCTTCCAGAAGCTCTATCCGTTTCCGCGGGTCAACGACCCTGGGTCCGAGGTCGCCGGCGCCGCCGGCGGCTGCGTCTTGTTGCGGCGCGCCGCCCTGGCCTCCGCCGGCGGGCTGGCGGCGATCCGGAGCGAGATCATCGACGATTGCGCGCTGGCACGGCTGATCAAGGGCGCCAGGCATGCGATCTGGCTCGGCCTCGCGGACCACAGCCGGTCCCTGCGCCGCTACGAGGGCTTGGCCGATATCTGGAGCATGGTCGCGCGCACCGCCTTCACCCAGCTTAACCATTCCTATCTCGCTGTACTCGGCGCCGTCTTGGGCATGGTTCTGGTCTATCTGGTTCCGCCCGCGGCGGTTCTCGGCTTCGTTTTTCACCAAAACCTGCTGGCGGACGGGCTCGGTGCCGTTGCCTGGCTCTTGATGGCCGCGGCCTATCTGCCGACGATCCGGGACTTCGCGCGCCCGCCGCTGGAGGCCGTCGCCCTGCCGATTGCGGCGTTTTTTTACGGCGCCATGACCGCCGGCTCGGCCCTTGACCATTTGCGCGGCAAAGGCGGCCGCTGGAAGCAACGAAGCTACGATTTTCGGAGCTAGGTGTGGGACTTAGATCACAATCCTGCCATAAATCGCGGCATAGTACCCGGCCCAGGAGTTAGGGATTGCCTCTGAATTCGCCTTGGATAGAATGGCCGGCAATCAGCCATGGGGCAAAATTGTTATAATGGCTCACTAATTAGGGAGTTTGGCCGGGGACGCACGGGGCGGAACGGGCCAAACGTTTCTTATGTCTATTTCAACACCATTACTCGATCAGGCGCCGACGCCTGAGCAGCTTCGCAAGCTCAATCCCAAGCAGCTCACGCAGCTGGCGGATGAATTGCGCGCGGAAATGATCGACGCGATTTCCGGGGTCGGCGGCCATTTCGGTGCGGGCCTCGGCGTGGTCGAGCTGACCGTCGCGCTGCACTACGTCTTCAACACGCCCGCCGACCGTCTGATCTGGGATGTCGGCCATCAGGCCTATCCCCATAAGATCCTGACTGGCCGGCGTGATCGTATCCGCACGATCCGGCAAAAAGACGGGCTCTACGGTTTCACCAAGCGCTCGGAGAGCGAATACGACCCGTTCGGTGCGGCGCACAGCTCCACCTCCATCTCCGCCGGCCTCGGCATGGCCGTGGCGCGCGACCAGCGGGGCGACGACAACAACGTAATCGCGGTGATCGGCGATGGCGCCATGAGCGCCGGCATGGCTTACGAGGCGATGAACAACGCCGGCGCCCGCCAGAGCCGTATGCTCGTCGTTCTCAATGACAACGGCATGTCCATCGCCCCGGCCGTGGGCGCGCTCAAGAACTATCTGTCGCGGCTTTTGACGTCCAAGCAGATGCTGTCTTTAAGGGAAATCGCCAAGGGCGTCGTCAAGCACCTGCCGAAAGGCATGCAGACCGCGGCCCGGCGGGC
>JAKSBY010000164.1 GCA_022360855.1 Sphingomonadales bacterium
AGCGCCATCCGTTAGTGGTGCGCGGCCCAGGTATTGACCTCGTCGCCATGGACCCGCGAGAGGTTGAGGTTGAGCTGGTAGAGGTCGGGCCGGTAGTAGGCGTTGATATGCTCGACCGGTCGCTCGGCCTCGTCGAACACGATGCGCGAAACCTTGAGGAGCGGCGACGAGACTTTGACCATCAGGGCCGGCCCGATGGCGTTGTCCGCCAGGGTCGCCGTGATCGTCTGACGCGCACGCGCGATGCGGTTGCCGGTGCGCTCGAGAAGCGCGAGAAGCGGCTTATCGGCCATCTCCTCGCGGGTGTAGGAGCGACCGATATCCGCCGGCACGTGGGTGACCAGATAGGAGAACGGCCGGCCATCCTTCTTGCGGACGCGCACGGCGCGCTGCACCGGGGCGCCCGGATCCAGATGGAGCGCGTCGGCGACCTGCGGCGGCGCCGGGATATAGTCGAATTGCAGCATCTCCACGTCGGTCTCGAGCCCCATCATCAGGAGGTTCTCGATCAAACCCTCCATATTGCCGGCGGCCGACGATGACGGGCTCTTGAAGGTGACCGTGGTACCGCGGCCGCGGCGGCGGCTGACCAGGCCCTCGGACGCCAGTTCGTCGAGTGCCCGCTTGGCGGTAATCCGCGAGACGCCGAACATCTTTTCAAGCTCGTGCTCGGACGGAATCAGCGAGCCGTCCGGGTAGGCGCCGGAGATGATCTTCTCCCGCAGGAGAACGTAAATCTGATGGTAAAGCGGGGTCGGCAGGTCGCCATCTATGGCGTCGCTCGGCGCCATACCGGTCGAAGTCTCGAAGTTTTCGGCCATGCTCTCGTCCAACTCTTGTCGCGGGCCCGACCCTAGGGGATATTCCGCCAGAATGCCATAAAAAATATAGCAATCGATCGACTGATTGCTGCACTTAAAGGTTTAATTGACCAAAAATACGCCCCCAGCAATCGATTTTCCAGCCCCTATTGCATTATTAATATATTATTATATCATTTAAACTTGACACGCAACAAGGGCGACGATGGAGGGCAGGGATGGCGGCTTACATGGTCGTTTTGGCGGAGCTGACGGACAGGGACGGGTTCATGAAATACGCCGTTGAGGCGGCAAAGCTGATCCCCCAATTCGGCGGCGAGTATATCGTGCGCGGTCCGTCGGAATCCGAATGCCTGGAGGGCGACTGGCCCGACGGTCTGAAGGTGGTCGTCTCCAAATGGCCTGACCTGGCGGCGGCGCGCGCCTTCTGGAACTCCCCCGAATACGCCGAAGTCAAAAAACTGCGCGAGGGCAAGGCGCGGGTGCAGGTCCGCCTCGTTGACGGCGTCCCCGAGAGCTGATCGCCATGGAGGGCGACATTCCCGTTCGCAACCCGCGCACCGGCGATGCCGACTATGCGATCAGCCGCGCCTCGGCCAAAGCGATCGCCAGCCGGGCCGCGGAGTTGCGCACGGCCCAGCCCGACTGGGTCGGTATCGGCCGCGAAGGCCGCGCTGCCACGCTGACCGAGCTTAAATCGGCGATCGCCGGGCATCGGGACGACCTGATCGAGGCGCTCGCCGCCGACACCGGACGCTTGAGGATCTCGGTGCAGGAGGTGGACGGCCTCGGTCCGTCCATCGACCGGCTGATCACCATGGCCGAACGACTGGATAAGCCCGAGGCGGGACGCTCGCAAGCCATGCCGCAAATCACTTTCGAGACCCGGCGCGTGCCCTATTCAGTTGTCGGCGTGATCAGCCCGTGGAACTTCCCGCTGACTCTCTCCCTGATCGATACTCTGCCGGCGCTGATGGCCGGCGCTGCCGTTGCCATCAAGCCGAGCGAGATCACGCCCCGCTTCGCCGCGCCGCTCCGCGCCGTCTTCGCCGAAATACCGGAGGTCGCCGCCGTTACCGCCATTTTCGATGGCGATGGCGCGACCGGCGCCGCCCTGGTCGACCATGTGGACGCCATCTGCTTCACCGGCTCGGTGGCGACCGGCCGCAAGGTCGCCGAGGCGGCGGCGCGGAACTTCATCCCCGCCTTCCTCGAGCTTGGCGGCAACGACCCGGCCATCGTGCTGGAGGATGCGGATCTCGACCGCGCGGTCACGGCGCTACTCCGGGGCTCGGTGCTGAACACCGGCCAGGCCTGCCAGTCCATCGAGCGAATCTACGTGGCGCGGCCGCTCTACGACCGGTTTGTCGACAAACTCACCGCCGCGGC
>JAKSBY010000211.1 GCA_022360855.1 Sphingomonadales bacterium
TCGAGACGAAGGTGATCGTGGCGCCGAACTCGCCGAGGGCGCGCGCGAAGCCGAGGATGGCGCCGGTGATGACGCCGGGCAGTGCCTGGGGCAGCGCGAGGCGGAAGAAGATCTTCAGGGCGCCGGCGCCGAGGCTGGCCGCCGCCTGTTCCAAACGCCTGCTCTGCAGATCGAAAGACAGTCGGATCGACCGGACCATAAGCGGAAAGGCCATGATCCCGGCCGCCAAGGCCGCGCCGCGCCAGGAGAAGGCGAAGGAGATCCCGAAAGTGGTCTCCAGGAAGTCGCCGATAGGCCCCCGCGGCGCAAATCCGGCCAGCAGCAGATAGCCCATGACCACCGGCGGCACGACCAGCGGTGCGTGAATGACGATATTGAACAGCCCTTTGCCGAAGAACCGCTTGCGCGACAGCAGCCACGCCGCCGCGATCGCCAGAGGCAGGCCGATCACCACCGCCCAGACGGACACTTTAAGGGACAGCAGCAGCGCGTCCCATTCCGCCGGTGAAAGGAAATCCATGGCGCGCCCTGAATTAGGCGGCGGCCGCCGCGTATCGGAGCAGGGCCTCTTCGAGTTCCGCGATCAGGTCGGCCGGGTCTTCGAGCCCGATGTGAAGGCGCAGAAGCGGTCCGGGCGCCTCCCACCCCCTCGCCGTGCGGTCGGGCGCCGGGTTCGCCGGCAGGATCAGGCTCTCGTAGCCGCCCCAGGAAAAACCCATCTTGAACAGATGCATATCGTCGACCATCGCGCCGATGGTGTCGTAGTCGCCGAATTTCAGGACAATCGAGAAGAGCCCGCTGGAGCCCGAAAAATCCCGCTTCCAGATGTCGTGGCCGGGGCAATCGGGCAGGGCCGGGTGCAGGACCCGGTCGACCTCCGGGCGCGCCTGCAACCAGGCGGCGAGCTTGAGCCCGGTCTCGTAGTGCCGCGCCAGGCGCACGGACAGAGTGCGCAGGCCGCGCAGCGCCAGGTAGACATCGTCCGGCGCGGCGGCATGGCCCATGAGCACGGAGGTGTGCCGGATCTGCCGGAAGGCGGCCTCGGTCGTGACCACGACGCCGAGCATGGCGTCGGAGTGGCCGACGATGTACTTGGTCCCGGCGTGGAGCGACACGTCGACGCCGTGGTCGAACGGCTTGAAGTAGAGCGGCGTTGCCCACGTGTTGTCGACCACCGCGCGCACGCCCGCGGCCCGGGCGGCCGCCGCGATCGCCGGCACGTCCTGGACCTCGAAGGTCAGCGAGCCGGGGGACTCCATATAGACGACCTTGGTGTTCGGGCGGATCAGGTCCGCGATGTCGCCGCCGATCAGGGGGTCGTAATAGGTCGTCTCGACACCGAACCGTTCGAGCAGCAGGCGGCAGATGTTGCGCACCGGCTCGTACACTGAATCGGTGACCAGGATGTGGTCGCCCGCGCCCGTCAACGCGCACAGGGTGCACGAGATCGCGGCCAGCCCCGTGGGCACCGTGATCGCGCCGTAGCCGCCCTCGAGTTGGGCCACCGCGTCCTCCAGGTCGAACGTGGTCGGCGTGCCGTAGCGGCCATAATAGACGGCCCCCTTGTCGAGCTTGGCGCCGTTCGCGGCTTCGAGCGCGTCCACGGTGTCGAACAGGATGGTCGAGGCA
>JAKSBY010000436.1 GCA_022360855.1 Sphingomonadales bacterium
CGCGGAAAAGAGCTTTTCCTCGGACCTGCAGGCCCCGGGCGCGGAAACCGAATCGGTCGTCGCCAGCTTCAACGAAGCGCTCGACGACGTCGTCCGCGACATGGCCCGCTGGCTCGCCGAGGGCTTGGCAGCGGCGGAAGCGGCGGAGTCCTAGCCTTTTGACAGCTTGTCGAGCTTTTCCTGCATCGCCGAGAGCTGTTCCTTGAGTGCGGCGATCTCGTCGCTGGCCTCGCCGCTTGCGCCCGATTCGGCCGTTCCCGAAGGCTTGTCGCCGCGCCCGGTGGCGGTCGGGCTGAACATGGTCATGGTGCGCTCGAAAAGCGCCATATTCTGCTTCAGCATCTCGTCGAAAGCGGTAAACGCCTGGGTCGGCGCGAAGCTTGACTGGAAATATTCGCGGAGCTTTTCCTGATTGCTGGTGAAGGCCTGCATGGCCGACTGCAGATAGCTCGGCACCATGGACTGCAGGCCGTCGTCGTAAAAGCTGATGAGCTGGCGCAGGAACGGGATCGGCAACAGCGTCTGGCCTTTGTTTTCCTGCTCGAAGATGATCTGGGTGAGTACGGAGTGCGTCAGATCTTCGCCGGACTTGGCGTCCTTGACCACGAAGTCCCGGCCGTCCTTGACCATCGCCGCCAGGTGGTCGAGGGTCACGTAGCTCGACGTCTCGGTGTTGTAGAGCCGCCGGTTGGCGTATTTTTTGATGATAACCGGCTCGCTGTCGCCGGTCTCGCCCTTGCTGGTCTTTTTGGTGGCCACTGGCTGTCCTCTTTTTCCCGCCGCCTGCTTCGACGCCTCTTCGCTCCCGCAACATATTTATCCCATCATGTTCGCGACCGCCAGAAATCATTGCACCGGCGTCCGATACGCCCTCGTCGAACTGGAACTTGTCATTTCGGGGTCTTAGGCTAGGCGACATGGAGGAAAACGACAAATATGCCCGGTTGGCTGAACGCTACCTGGATTTATGGCAGCGCAACCTTGCTGCCTGGGCGCTCGATCCCAAGGTGATCGCACCGGATGCGCTGAGCGCGTTTACCGAGGCTTTCAAACAGGCCCACACGCATGATGCCGGCGCCGCGGGACATGATGGAGAGCGCTAGCCGGGCAAGCGGGCCCCGCGCCCCGGTGCGGCTCGGCCCGCGGCCGTTGGCGCTGCATACGGGAACCTCGTTCTTCACCTGGTCGTCGGCCGTCATGGCGGCGCTTCCCGGGCCTGCCGGCGCGGCGCTGTGGCACCCGAGCCTGGCCCAAGAACGAGCCGGGCTGGAGAGCGAGACCGCATTCGCCGAACAGCCGGCGCTGCAGCTCGCCGTTGCCGAGGCGGCGGGCCGGCGGCTCAAGGACTTCCTCGACGGGCTCAGCGCCTATCAGCGCCATCCTTTCCGCCGCCCGGAGCATCAGGGAAGGAAGGTGGCGGAGGCCAGCGCGACGCGGGTCTTGGCTTACAGCGACTCGGGACCGCCGGTCCTGCTCGTCCCCTCGCTCGTCAATCCCGCCACTATCCTGGATCTTCTGCCCGAGCGCAGTTTCGTACGCAGTCTCGCCGGGCGGGGCTACCAGCCCCTGGTGGTCGATTGGGGGGAGCCCGGCAAAGCGGAAGCCGGCATGGGCCTCGGTGCCTATATTGGGCGGCTGGCAGGGCTGATCCAGGAGATTGCGGCGGACGGCGCGGTGCCGGTCATCGGCTATTGCATGGGCGGCAATCTGGCGCTCGCGGCCAGTTTGATCGCCGCAAACAGCGTCTCGGCGCTCGGCCTGCTGGCAACGCCCTGGAACTTCCACGCCGACCCGGCGCCGATGAGCGCGCATTTTCTGGAAAGCCTGACGGCGTTCGAGAGCTTCGACGGGATCGCCAGGACCGTGCCTATTGAGGTTTTTCAGGTTTTCTTCGCGAGCCTCGACCCGGCGCTGACGGATCGCAAGTTCCGCCGATTCGCAAGCCTGGACCCCGAGAGCGACGAGGCGCGGAGGTTCGTGGCGGTCGAGGACTGGGCGAATTCCGGCGCCCCGGTCACGTTGCAGGTCGCCATCGATTGCCTCGCGGACTGGTATATCGGCAACCGCCCGGCGTGCGGCACCTGGGCGGTCGAGGGTGAGACGGTCGATCCGGGACAACTAACCGCGCCGACGCTTGTGGCGGTGCCGCGCCGGGACCGCATCGTTCCGCCGGATTCGGCCCTGGCGCTGGCCGAGGCCCTGCCCGAGCCGACCCTCCTTCGTCCGCCGTCGGGGCATGTCGGGATGATGGTCTCCTCGGCCGCCGAACGCGGCCTCTACGGGCCCGTGGCGGATTGGCTTGATGATGTTTCGCGCAAACGATAGACAGGTTTAACAACCGGGCGGCAGCCTTACAAACGGGGGACGAGCAATGGCACGAGTGGCAGTGGTAACCGGGGGCACCCGCGGCATCGGCGCGGCGATTTCGGCGATGTTGAAAGAAGCGGGCATGAATGTCGCCGCCAACTATGCGGGCAATGACGCGCGCGCCCGCGCCTTCAGCGACGAGACCGGCATTCCGGCCTTCAAGTTCGACGTTTCGGACTACGCCGCCTGCCAGGACGGCGTCGCAAAGATTGCTGACGAATTGGGGCCGGTGGACGTGTTGGTCAACAATGCCGGCATCACCCGCGACGGCACGCTCGCCAAAATGAGCCAGGAAAACTGGCAGGACGTGATCGACACCAATCTCGGCTCCTGCTTCAACATGGCCAAGGCGGTCTTTGGCGGCATGCGCGAGCGCGGCTTTGGCCGTATCGTCAATATCGGCTCGATCAACGGCCAGGCCGGGCAATATGGCCAGGTCAACTATGCCGCGGCGAAATCCGGCATCCACGGCTTCACCAAGGCGCTCGCCCAGGAGGGTGCGCGTTTCGGGATCACGGTCAAC
>JAKSBY010000665.1 GCA_022360855.1 Sphingomonadales bacterium
CCCCCAGCAGGCTTTCCTCGACCGCCATGCCGAGGAAGAGGGCGTCATCGTTCGTTATAACGGGCTGCATTACCGGCCCATCGCATTCGGCAAGGGCGCCTTCCCGTCGCCCAACAGTAATGTGGTCGTCCATTACGAAGGTAAGCTGATCGACGGCACGGTCTTCGATTCCTCCTATGAGCGCGGCAAGCCGGCCAAGTTCCGTCTCGACCAGGTGATCAAGGGCTGGACCGAGGGGCTGATCCTGATGCGCGAGGGCGGCAAGGCCGAGCTCGTCATCCCCTCGGAGCTCGGCTATGGCGAGGAAGGCGCCGGCGACGACATCCCACCCGGCGCGACCCTGATCTTCCAGGTCGAGCTGATTGAGGTTCAGTAGCGCCAAGGAGTGCGCCGCCGTCCTCCCTTCGACACCCTCCTTCGCCAAGGCTATGGAGGGTGTCGAAGGGAGGACGGCCGCTAAGGCCGGATCTATATCCCCCGCAGCCACTCCCTGATCGCCGCGCCGATTTCCGCCGGCGAGTCTTCCTGTATGAAGTGGTGGCCCCTGACCGTGACCTCGGTCAGGTTGGGCCAGGCGCGGCACGCCTCCCTTTGCCGGCCGACCAGGATGGCGCCGGGCTCCGCATTGACGAAGAGCTTGGGAAGGTCGCTTCCGGCGAGCCAGTCGGCGTAGGCGCCGACGATCTCAACCACGTCTTCGGGTTCGCCGCCGACGGGGATCTGGCGTGGCCAGGTCAGGGTCGGCCGGCGCGATTCGCCGGGCTCCAGATAAGGCGCGCGGTAGACGGCCATCTCGGCCTCGCTCAGCTCGCGCAGCACGGCGGCCGGCAACAGCCGCTCGACGAAGAAGTTCTTCTCCAGCACCATGCCGTCGCCGGCTTCCGAGCGCATGGCCTGGAAGACGCCGCGGCTCTCCTCGGGCCAGTCGTCCCAGCTCAACGGCGCCACGATCCCCTCCATGAAGGCGATGCCCCTGATGGCGTCCGCGTGCCGTCGCGCCCAGTCGAAGCCGAGGGCCGAGCCCCAGTCATGGATGACCAGGGTGACGTTTTCGGTGACGCCGAGTGTGTCGAGAAGACCGTCGAGATAGCGGCGGTGCTCGACGAAGCGATAGCTTCCCGGCCCGCTTTCCGGCAGCTTGTCCGAATCCCCCATGCCGATCAGGTCCGGCGCGATAAGCCGGCCCTTCCCCTCCAGCCCCCGCATCACATTGCGCCACAGGTAGGACGAGGTCGGGTTGCCATGCAGGAAGACGATGGGATCGCCCGTTCCCTCCTCCACATAGGCTATGGTGCGGCCCGCAACCGCCGCGCGTTTCTTCTCGTAAGGCATGTCGGGGGAAATCATGGCGAAACCTCATCCAAGCAGGCAAAACAGGCCGTAGCAGCGCTCGAACCCGTAGCGGAAAACCAGAAAGAGCAAAAGATCCAGCGCCAGCATGAGGCCGAGAAATGGCAGGCCGAGATATTTCACCGCCGCGAACCAGGCGGCGCGCGTCAGCCGCGGCGGCGGGATGCGGTGGCCCATCACCGTCTCAACCGTATCTCTGCCCGCGCGAAGCGTTTTCAATGCCATGGCAGAAGTCTAAGTTGTCGGCGCATGCTTGAGAAGGTGGAGCCTTTATGAATCTGCAGGCGGACTGGCGGCCCGAGCCGAACGACTGGCTGGCCCTGGAGGCGGCCGCGGACCGACTGCCGCTGCAGCAGTCCTGGGCTTATGGTGACGCCATGGCCGCCTGGGGTGCGTGCGTGCGTCGGCTGATCCTGCGCCGGGAAGGAGAGTCTCTCGCCTTCGCCCAGATCGTCGACCGGCGGTTCTTCGGTCTGGCCCGGATCGGAGGGCTGTTCAGGGGCCCGGTCCTCTGCGGGAACGGCATCGACGATGTGGTGCGGGAGGCGGTGATGGCGATAGCCCTGACCTGGCACCGGCCGCTCAAGGGGCGGTTCTTGTTCGCCATGCCGGAGCTTGAGGATACCGAGGCGGCTCAGGCCCTGATGCGCCGGCTCGGCCTCAGGCAGGTGGTGACCGGTTATTCGACCATCTGGCTCGATCTGGCGCCGGACTTGGCGACGCTCCGGTCGACTCTGGCGCAAAAATGGCGCAATGCCCTCAATGCCGCCGAGCGCGCCGATATCGCCGTGACGATCGCCGGCCGCAAGCCACGCGACTACCGCTGGCTCCTGGACCGGGAAGACGCCCAGCGCGGCCAGCGCGGCTACCACGGCCTGCCGACCGATCTGGTCCCGCTCTACGCGGCGGCGGTCGAAGACCGGGGCGGCCGGGCCGTCGTTGCGGCAACGGCCAGCCATGGCGAGGACAGGCTGGCCGGCGCCTTGTTCCTGATCCACGGCTCGAGCGCCACCTATATGGTCGGCTGGAACGGTGCGATGGGGCGCAAGCTGGGGGCGCATAATCTGGCGCTTTGGTGCGGTATCGAGGCGCTCAAGGAGCGTGGCGTCCGCTGGCTCGATCTCGGCGGCGTCAACACTGCCGAGGGTGCCGGCATCGCCCGTTTCAAGCTCGGCCTCGGCGGCGAGGTGGTCACCCTGGCCGGGACGTTTCTGTAGGACGTACCATTTTCCCCTCTTGCGATTCCGGCTATTGCGCCCAAATTTGTTATGTTATAACGGGATTGAAATGTATCTGATCTTGAGTCTGCTGGCATTGGGCTTTGGGCCGGCCCTGGGTATCCTTGGCCGCAGACGGCCGGTCTTTGGCGCCAGCCTGGATAATTTCCTGGTCATTACCCTGGCCGCCATCCTTCTCTTCGGCGTGCTGCCCGAGGCGGTCAATCAGGCCGGCGCTGCCGCGGCCGGGCTGTTCCTGGTCGGGCTCCTGCTGCCGTCGCTCTTGGAGCGTTATGTCGATTCCCGCGCGCATGGGACGCACCGGGTGATTCTGGCGCTGGCCTTTGCCGCCATCGTCGCCCATGCGGTACTCGACGGCGCGGCGCTTGCGGTGGATACGGTGCTGATCGGCGGCACCGGCCATCTCACCATTGCGGTGATCCTGCATCGTTTGTTGGAAGGTCTGGTGATCTGGCTCCTGATCCGCCCGGCCTTCGGCACGGCGGCCAGCCTCGGCGCCTTGGGCATTTGCGCCGTGGCCACCGTGGGCGGCTTCACCCTGGCCGGTGAAGTGGCGGGGACGCTCTCTTCGCCGGTGCTCGGACTGACCCAGGCGGCGCTCGCCGGTGCCTTGTTTCACGCAGCCGTCCACCCGGTCAGCTTCAACGGCCCGGAGCCGGAGGAAGCCCCGGTCGGCCGCGCCTGGGTGCTGCGGCTCGGCATGGTCGCCGGCGTGGTCTTTGCCGGCGTGCTGATCTATTCGGAATATGTGACCCATGGCGCGGGCGCCGACCTCTATCTCAGCCGGCTCGCCCGGCTGGCGCTGATGGCCGCGCCGGTACTGGCGCTGATCTA
>JAKSBY010000349.1 GCA_022360855.1 Sphingomonadales bacterium
ACCACTGGAACGGGGCTACGCGGCGAGCAGGCTCCTGAGCATCCAGGCCGTCTTCTCGCTGACCTGCATGCGCTGGGTCAAAAGGTCGGCGGTCGGCTCGTCCGACGCGTCCTCGGCCAGCGGGAACACCTCGCGCGCCGTGCGCACCACGGTCTCGTGGGCGACGACCAGGTTACGGATCATGTCTTCCGCAGACGGCACGCTCTCTTCCTCCTCGACCGAAGACAGCGCGGCGAACGCCTTGTAGCTGCCCGGCGCATAGACCCCGAGCGCGCGGATGCGCTCGGCAATCTCATCCACCGCCATGGCGAGCTCGGTATACTCCTCCTCGAACATGGTATGCAGCGTCTGAAACATCGGACCCGTCACGTTCCAGTGGTAGTTGTGGGTCTTCAGATAAAGCGTGTAGCTGTCCGCCAACAGCCGCGACAGCCCCTCCGCAATGGCCTCGCGCTGGTCTTTCCCGATACCGATATTGATGTCCATGTCTCGTCTCCAAACGTAAATGTTTCGCTTGAGGACCTTCTTACCGAAAACCGACTAATCAGTCGAACGAAGCTTTTTTGATATTTTAATCGAGTAAATCGATTTATTGCCGTTGCTTTGACTCTGCGCCGCGGGAGCTGGAGGAGCGTTTATCGATCTGGTTCGTCGCGGTTGGTGTGCTTCATTCGGCCGTGCCGCCGATTTTCCCTGACCTGCTCATAAGCGGCCCTGGTGAGGTCGTCATGGAGTTGGCCGAACTCAAGCCGATCCTTCCGGGCCGGGACAACGCCAAAGGGTATGCGGTCCTTTTCCCAAAGGAAAGTGTTCAGCTCATGGGTCTTGAGATAGGACTGTTCGCCATCAAGGCCGAGCGCGCCGGCATGGGCGGCAGGGATTTTCACCCCGGTTTCTCCCTGTGCCGCTCGGACCGGCGAATGCGTGATGGGGGCGACGGCAACGTATCGGCTGCCATCCTGCCGTTGTTTTGTCATCAGGATGACAACGCACGGCCGGTCTTTGGCGCCGTCAATCCGCCCGCCCCTCTGTTCGTCCTTCCACAGGAAATCACAACGTATGACCAGACCTACCCTTGGTTCAATGCTCACGGCCTAGTCTTCAAGCAGGTGATCCAGTTCGGGCGTTGGCTTGCCCTGGTAGCCTTCCTCAAAAAATTCGTCGCCCAACTCATGCGGATAAGCGGAACGGCGCGTATCCTCGAAGGTCTTCAGCCGTTCATACTCCTCGATGTCGAGCAGAACCCGCGAGGGCCTGGAATGGCGGGTAATGACGACCGGCGCCTTCGCGGCCTCTTCCAGATACCGGCCAGCTTGGTTTCTGAACTCCGTCGCCGTGACATTCTTGGGTTCCCGCATCATGCAAATCCCTAAAATTAGCGGTTTTGTACAATATAGCGGATATGGCGGTTTTTGTCACCAAGAACATATCCTGGCCATGGCCCTGTCTCGGCGGACGGGCCTGAGGCTTACGGTCGCTCTACTTCAGCCGCGCGCACGCCTCTTGAATGCGGGTGCAGGCTTCGGTCAGCGCCTCGGTGGAGGTGGCGTAGGAGACGCGGAAATAGGGCGACAGGCCGAAGGCTTCGCCGTGCACGGCGGCGACTTCGGCGTCTTCCAGGAGATAGGTCACCACGTCGAGATCGCTTTCCAGGATCGTGCCTGTGGGCGTCGTCTTGCCGATCATCCCGGCGCAGCTCGGATAGACGTAGAAGGCGCCCTGGGGCAGCGGGCAGGTCAGCCCTTCTGCCGCGTTCAGCATGTCGACGACGAGATCGCGGCGCGTGCGGAACACCTCGGCGCGCTCGGCCATGAAGTC
>JAKSBY010000268.1 GCA_022360855.1 Sphingomonadales bacterium
GCGCCGCCTCCGCCGGGGAGCGGGAGCCCATGGCGAGATAGGCATCGCCGGAGAAGCGGCCGGTGATCTGGTAATTATGGGTCCATCGCTCGCCGGAGCGGACGGACGGGTTATAGGTCCGCGTAAAGGGCAGCGCGTAGGGGAAGCTGCCGGTGCCGACCGTGATGTCGGTCATGGAATAGGCGAGCCGGCCGGTCAACGGATCGACGCCCGCGCCCGCCGGCGCGAAGGCGGTATCCACCGGCACCATCAGATTGTCTTCCGAGTTCGCCGTGTTCTGGTTCTCGCCCGCCGCGCCCTTCAACGGCCAGGTGTCGCCATAGGTGTCGTCGCCGAGGAAATGACCGACCGAGTCGTCGCCCGATTTGCGCCCCAACGCCGCATAGCCGGTCCAGCCGGCGGCCGTCAGGTTGCCGTTCTCGGGCAGGAGCAGGGTATAGCCCATGTCCGCGACCCGGTTTTCCAGGTCATACAGCGCGCCGGCCGAGTAGCCGGAGAGCTTGGTCTTGGCCGTGTTGAAGTTGGCCGAGGTCACTTCATAAAAGCGGCTGTTGGCGTCGTTTTCCGCCATGAACATGCCGGTGACCGAGGCGGGCTTGGGATCGGTGCCGCTGGCGTCCGAATCGAGCATCTGGGTCAGGACCGCGCCCTCGACCGCGCTCATCGCCGAGGTCAGGTTCTGGATCGCGGCTTCGGTATCCGCCGCCGGGTCGCCGGGCAGCTCGACCGAGATGTGGCTGCGGATATCGGTGTAGATGCTGGTGCCGCCGGCGATGATGCCGAACGTGCCGTGGTGGATGTGCTCCGCGCCCGCGATACCCGAATGCAGATCGCGCAGCATGGAAAGCTGGACCAGCCAGTTGGCGCCGATCAACACCTCGATGTCGATAAGATCCGTCGGCGCCTCCGTGCCGAGCGAGCCGGTGACCGGCTCCATGTCTTCGTAGGCGTCAGTCTGGAATCGGTCAATCAGCCCGCCGGTGGCGCCGTCCGCGCCGAGAATGATGGTCGCCTCACTGCCGGAGCCGACCAGGGAATCGTTGAAAAATTCATCGAAATCGCCGGCGTTGCCGCTCGATGCCGGATAGGGGTAGTCGACCTCGATTTTTACGATCTCATCGTCGCAATCGTAGTTGGAGTCCTGATCGACGACATCCTCGCCGATGACCAGCCTTGTCTTGCTGGTCGTCCGGCGCAGGAAGATTCGCCGCGCATAGACCTCGTGGAAGTAAAAGGTCTTGTCGATATCCTGAGCGCATCTGATTCGGATCGTCGTCAGGAACTTGTTGGGAAAACCGGTTGTGTAGCTGGCCTTCTCGGTCAGCGTATAGCCGGGCGTGCCGGGGCCGGTATCGGGCACGGCTTCGTGCTCCACCTCGATGCCGCCGACCACCTCGCGGATCGACTTGGCATGATGGTTGGCCTCCAGATCGTCGGCGAGCGTGCTGGCGTAGGTGGTCAACCGGCTCTCAAGGGCCGTGCGGTCCACGTCCGTCACGTAAGGTATACCAGAGCTCGTCCCGGTGGTCGGCGAGGCGTCGGACCACAGCGTCGTGCCGTTGAAGCCCATGGCGGTGCCGAGATCGATGCCGGCGTAGCGGGTCTGCTTCTTGTAGCCGGGGTCGTAGATCTGCGCGCCGACCGTGATCCAGGCGTGGCTCATCTCCACGGTCGTGATGGCGCCGGAGGAAACCTGGCTGCACCGGTTGCCATTGATCCAGACGGGATAGCCGCCATCGGTGAGAAGTTCGCACGCATCCCTGGCATCATCGATGCCGAACCAGTCCTCGAACTCTTGTCCGGTCAGGGTGATGCGGCCGACCTTGTAGGTCGGCGAATATCCGGCGGCCGTCAATAGCTGGGCCATGAGGTGAACCTGATCGAACACGGTGCCCTCGCCGTCGATCATCGCGCCGATGGCACCCTTGTGGACGCCGTATTTGGGCACCGTGCGGATCGTGTTTTTCACATAGCGGTAGATCTCGACCGGATCGTTGTTGAGCGCGTCGGCGAGCTTGTCGATGCCGTAGCGGCGAAATCCGGCGGAGTAGATCGAGCTTGGGTTGGATTGGCCCCAATTAGTGGAAGCCTCATTAAAACTGGTGCTGAGATCCCCGATATCCAACACACGGACCGCGCCCGGCCCGCCAGCCAATGCCGGATTCATCAAGGGCAGGCCGGCGACAACCAAGGCAAAGAGAATGCGTGAAAACAGTGCAACGGCACGCGTCATTTCGATCCCCCATCTCTGGCTTCCGCGTGTTCGGCACGCGGTATTGTCAGACTTCAAAACAGTGAGTACGCGTTTACGCGACAGCTACTTCTTCAGAAGCGGTGGCGAAAGCACTCGACCGCCACCCGACAGCGCTCAGATGTTCTGAACCACCTTCTGGGTCCGGTTCCCCGCTTTGTCGTAGGTATAGATGATCTTCTTGCCGGCAACCGTGTAGGTCACCGACTTCAAGCGCCCCTTGTCGTCATACTCATAGACGACATCCGCCGCCGACACGGTTAAGGGCAGGCCAAGAAAGGCGACCGCCGCCGCCAACGCCAGAAGACGCGAGCGAAAGCCAAAAAGGCTGTTGCAAAAGACTCTGGATATCATCGCAGTCACCCCCATTTCGACTGATCGGTCATCAACCACGACTCGGAATGAAAGGACGCTACTCAGGGTAGAAAAGACTTTCAACGGGTATTTTGTGACATTCTGAAATTCCGGCATCTGGATTTGTTCCACCCGACGAATAGGTTATAGTTCGTTCCGAATCTAAGTCTGGCGGAAAGGCAGTTTGGATGGGGGCCCAGACCTTCGGGGAGTTTCTCCTCGGTTCCGGGAAAATCTCAGAGACGGCGCTCAATCGGGCGGCGCGGCTGGAGCGGGAAACCGGCCAGTCGCTAAGCGACGTCTTGACCAAGCTCGGCCTCATCTCGCATCCTGATCTGGCGGGCGGTTTTGCGGCGTATTTCGGGCTCGAGAAGCTCGATGCGGACGACCTGCCCGAGGCACCACTTGCGATCCCTGGCCTCAGCCGGACCTTTCTCAGAGCCCGCAGAATCCTACCCGTATCACAAGACGAAGACGCCCTGACCCTGGCCATGGCCAATCCGGGCGATGACTTCGCGGCCGAGGCCATGGCCTTTGCAAGCGATCTGCCGGTCGTCCGCCGAGTGGCCACCGTGCGCGATATGGACGAAGCGATCGAGCGGCTCTATTTCGACGATGGCACCGACGGCGAGGCACAGACCGCCGAAATCGTCGCCGAGACGGCCACCGACGATATCGAGCGTCTCAAGGAGCTGGCCAGCGATGCGCCGGTGATCACCTATGTGGACCGGCTGATCGAGGATGCAGTCGCCTCCGGCGCCTCCGATATCCATTTCGAGCCCGCCGAGCACGACCTCAGGGTGCGCTTCCGCATCGACGGCATGCTGCAGGACATGACTCCGCCGGCTCCCGACATGCGTGCCGCCATCCTCTCACGCGTCAAGATCATGGCCGCGCTTGACATCGCCGAGCGGCGGCTGCCGCAAGACGGGCGCATCAAGATGGCGTTGCAGGGCAAGTCCTTCGACCTCCGCGTCTCGACGACGCCGACGGCGCACGGCGAGAGCATCGTTCTGCGCATCCTCGACCGCGGCTTTTTGCCTGAGGATTTCTCCGCCCTCGGTTTCGGGCCTGAGGTGACCGCGCCGCTCAGCCGCGCCATCGCCAAGCCCGACGGCATCGTGCTCGTGACCGGCCCCACGGGCTCGGGCAAGACGACGACGCTCTATGCCGCTCTGAAGCAGCTCAACGCGCCGGAAAAGAAAGTCCTCACCGTCGAAGACCCCATCGAATACATGATCGAGGGCATCAACCAGGTGCAGGTGGCGCCCAAGATCGGGCGTACCTTCGCCGCCACCCTGCGGTCCTTCCTGCGCCAGGATCCGGATATCATGATGGTCGGCGAGATCCGTGACCGGGAGACCGCGGAGATCGCCGTGGAGGCGTCGTTGACCGGCCATCTGGTACTCACCACCCTGCACACCAACAACGCGGCGACGGCGCTGACGCGCCTCCTGGACATGGGCGTGGAGGACTATCTCATCTCATCCACCGTGACCCTGGTCATCGGCCAGCGGCTGGTGCGCACGCTTTGCCCCCGCTGCCGCCGGCCCTACACGCCCGATGCACCCCAACTTGAGAGCCTGTCTCACGGTCTTGAATTGTCGCAGGCGACGTTCTACCGGCCGGCCGGCTGCGCCGACTGCAACGGCCGCGGCTATGCCGGGCGCACGGGCATCGTCGAGGTGCTTGAGATGACCGACGCCATCCGCGCGCTGGTGCAGGGCCGCGCCGAGGCCAGCGAGATCGAGCGTCAGGCGCTCGCCCAAGGCATGCGACGCATGTTTGACTATGGCCTCGCATTGGCGGCCCGGGGCGGCACGACCGTCGAAGAGGTCCTGCGCGTGACGCGGGACGTCTGAGCCATGGCGCGGTTCCTCTACCGATCCATCGATCAGGGCGGGCAGAAAGCCGAGGGCATCCTCAGCGAGCCGACGCGCGAATTGGCACTCGACCGCCTTCACCGCATGGGCCATGTGCCGATCGAGCTCACGCAAAAGGCCGAAGGGCTCTGGGCGAAACTGAACCAGCAGGTGGACCCGTTCGACCGGATCGACGGTAAGGCCACCGCGTTCTTGACCCGGCAGCTGGCCAGCCTCCTGGCCGCGGGACTGACCCTGGAGCGGTCGCTGACGGTACTCGAGGAGACAACGGTATCGAAAAGCCAGCGGCAGATGATCGGCCGCCTGGTCGGCTCGCTCCGCCGGGGCAGCGCCTTCGCCGATGCGCTGGCGGCCGAGGACGGAGTGTTTCCGCTGCACCATATCAGCATGGTCCGCGCCGGCGAGGCGGCGGGCACCCTGCCGGAAACCCTGGATAGCCTTGCGCGCGCCCAGGAACGGACGCTGGCCTTCGCACAGTCGGTCAAATCGGCGCTGATCTACCCGGCCATCCTGCTGGTGCTGGTGACCTGCACGCTGGTACTGGTGGTCACCGTTGTGCTGCCGGAATTCGCCCCGCTGTTCGAGGAAGCCGGCCGCAGCCTGCCGCTGGCCACCCAAATCGTTTTGGCCATCGGCACCGCGGTCAACGACTTCTGGTGGGCCCTCGCGCTGGCGCCGGCGGTACTCTGGCTCGCCGGCAGGCAGGCGCTGCGACGGCCCCGAACCGCCGCGCGTCTGCACCGGTTCATGCTCGGCACGAAGCGGGCCGGCCGCTGGCTAATCACCGCCGATCTCGTGCGGTTCTTCCGCACCACCGGATCGCTCCTGGAAAACGGTCAGTCGCTGACGTCCGCCCTTGGATTCGGCCAAAGCGTGGTCGGCAATCTGGCGCTCAAGGACGATCTTCAAAAGATCAGCGCCCGCGTACGCCGCGGCGGTTATCTGGCGCCGCAATTTGCCGGGCTCGCCTACCTGCCGCCGGTGGTCAATCAACTGACCCGGGTCGGCGAGGAGACCGGCGCGCTGGGGGCGATGATGCTGCAAACGGCAGATTTGCTGGAGGACGGTTTTCAATCCAGCCTGCAACGGTTTCTCGCGGTGTTCGCGCCGCTTCTGACGCTGATCATGGGGGCGCTCGTGGCGGCCGTGATCGGGTCGGTCTTGATCGGGATGATGAGTATCAATGAGCTGGTTATCTGAAACAGGGAAACGGCCGTCGAGATCGGCGGCCCAGCCGTCCGCAGAGGGCGGATATACGCTTCTGGAGCTGCTTGTCGTCATGGCGGTCCTGGCACTCCTGATCGGGATCGCCGCACCGCAGGCGCTCAAATATCTTGGCCGCGCCAAGACCGACGCGGCGCGGGTGCAGATCGACGCCCTGGCCACGAATCTGGATCTCTTTCGCCTCGATGTCGGGCGCTACCCGGCGCAGGCGGAAGGCCTGCAGGCGCTGATCTCACCGCCGCAGGGGGTCGATCTGTGGGCCGGTCCTTATGTGACCAAGCCCAGGAGCCTGATCGACCCCTGGGGCCGGAACTACGTGTACAGGAGCCCCGGTCAGCACGGCGAATACGATCTTTTTACTCTGGGCTCGGACGGCGCGGAAGGCGGTGATGGGGAGGCGACCGATATCAAGAGCTGGGAATAGGGAAGCGGGCTACACGCTCTTGGAGCTGCTCGTCGTCGTGGCGCTTTCGGCGCTCATGATCACGGTGGTGGGCGGCGGCATTGCCGGCGCGTTGTCGGAGAACGACGCCAAAAAGGCCGAGGCGCGGCTCTTGGACGACCTGCGCGCACTCCGGCTCGCGGCAAAGCACAGGGGCGAGGTGGTCGGGCTCAGGCCACTGGCCGGCGGCACCGGTTACGAATTGCTGCCGCAAGGCGAGGTGCGGAGCCTGCCGGCAGACATCACCCTGCGCCTCGAGGCGCCGCAGACCGCTTTGCTGTTCTACCCGAACGGCGGCGCGGACGGCGGCATTGTCACACTCGAGGGTGCCGGCCGGGACGTCCGCTTACAGGTCGATCCGTTCACCGCCGAGACCGGAGCGGCGCCGTGACCGGAGCACCCGGAGAGCAGGGCTTCACCCTGGTCGAGGTGCTCGTCGCCTTCGCCATCCTGGCGCTGAGTCTGACCGTTCTCTATCAGCTTTTCGGTGACAGTATCGGGCAGACCAAACGGAGCGATGTGCGGCGCGAGGCCCTGCTGATCGCGCGGTCCAAACTGGCGGAGGTCAGTACCCTGCGGCCGATCGTTCTCGGCGAGACCACCGGCGACGCCGGCGCGGAGTTCACCTGGCAGGCCCGCATCCGGCCCAGCGATCAGGCGGACGAGGACCGGTCGTCCGCCTGGCAGCTTTATGACATCGAGGTCGCGGTGCGCGCCACGGGCGCCACCTCAGCGCCGTTGGTAACGTTGAAGACCCAGCGGCTGGCGGAGGCCGTCGATGCCCGGTAGCCGCCGCAAAGACGATCGACAGGCGGGCTACACGCTGGTCGAGCTGCTCGTGGCCTTCGCGGTCACCGCCATGATGGCGGCGCTTGTGTTCGGCGGCATGCGGTTCGGCGCGCGCGCCTGGGACCGGAGCAGCAGCGTCGTCCAAGTGTCGGAAACGATGTTTGCGACTCAGGCCCGGCTGCGGCAATTGATCGGGAGCGCCTATCCCTTTCGGACGACCCGCGGCGTTCGCGAGATCACCTATCCGATGGTCGGATATGATGACGCGGTCTTGTTCTCGGCGCCGCTTTCGCCGGATTCGGCGGAAGATCAGTTGAGCCGCATCGCCATTTGGCACGATACCGCCAATGCGGCACTGACTCTTGCCTGGGCGGAAGACCGCAACGATGTTCACGACCCCCGGGATGGCGACGGGTATCAGACATTGAGGCTGCTGAACGATGTCTCCCGGGTCGCCATCGACTATCTCACATCCGACGACAATGGCGTCTCGACGCGCTGGGTTTCCCGCTGGAACAGGCAATCCGGGCTTCCGCATGCCGTGCGCATTTCCGTCGAGTTCCGTAGCGGCGCGGGGCGCTCTTGGCCGGTCCTTATCGCGGTCCCGCGGCTGAACGGCATTGCCGACTGCGAGTTCGATCCGGTCTCGCGGCGCTGCCGGAGCTAGACGGGATGGAGAAGCTGAATAGATATCTCGATCCGTTGGTCGGATTCTGGCGCTGGTGGACGGGAGAACTTGGCGTCCTCCTGCCCAAGAGATGGCGCCGCCGGCCCAAGGAGCATTCGCCGATATGCGTTCACGTGGCGCGCGATGCGATCACGGTTCGGGTCATGGCGAACGGGGCAGCGGATTGGCAAACCGAGCTTTCCCTTGCTGAGCCCTTTGCCGCGCCCCGGGCTGAGGCTCAGGACCAAGCGGTTCTAACCCGGCACAAGGGAGCAAAGGCGCATGTGACCCTGGCCGCGGATTTTGCTCTTGCGCGGGACCTGGCCTACCCCTTGGCCGCGCGGGCCGAGATCGACAAGGTAATCGATCTGGACCTGCCCCGGCTGCTGCCGCTCGAAGCGGATCTCCTCTACCGGCGTCACGAGATCTTGCGTATCGACGATGACGGCGAGACCCTCCATGTCGGGCTTTGCGCCGTCAAACGGCGTGATGTCGACCGCGCGCTTCGGCTGGTAAAGGAGATCGGCTTTGTGCCGTCTGCCCTTCACGTGGAGAGGCACGGGGCCGACCAGGCCGATGCGATGGATTTCCTTCCCGACCTCTGGCTGAAGATCGATCAACGCAAATGGCGCATACAAGTCGGATTGGCCGCTTCGGCCGCTGCGCTCGCTGTTGCCGTTTTGGCGACGGGCTGGATTCGCCTGGTCGATACCGATGAGCGCCTGGCCAGCGAGCTCGCCGCGTTGCAGCAAGCTGCACAGGAAGCGGTTGCCCTGCGCGATGCCTATGGCGCGGCGCAGAAACAATCGCAGTTCCTCGGGTCGTTCATGGCGTCGCCGCCCACGGTCGTGCTTCTGGACGAACTGTCCCGACGCCTGCCCGACACCGCTTGGCTTTCCGAGTACCGCCAGCAGGATCACGCCATTCGGCTCTCCGGTTTCAGCAACGCGCCCGCGGAACTCGTTATCGAGCTGGAGGCTTCCGATATCTTTTCCAATGTCGAGCTTTTGACCGTGACCGGACAGAACGACCGTGACGGGAGGAACCGCTTCGAGATGGCTCTGAGCGTGCGACGCGAAGGGGAATCCTGATGCAGGCTTTCTCCCCTTCGATCCGGCGCCTCTTGGCGGTCCTGCTGCTCCTGGCGGTCGTGTCGAGTGTTTTCCTGTTCGTGCTTCAGCCCGTCTATCTGGCGTTTTCCGGCCGTGTGGACGCGGTCGCGCACAAAACCGCCGCCATCTCACGATACCGGGCACTCGAAGCGTCGCGGCCGGAGCTCTCAGCCCGGGTTGCGGCGCTCACCGGGTCCGGACTGGTCGGCCGGCTCTATCCCGGCATGGCGGCAAACCAGGCCGCGGCCCTGCTTCAGGACGACTTCAGCCAGGCCGCCGCGCGTCACGGGATTCAATTGGACACCGTGCGCACGCTTCAGACGACGCGCGAGGGTGGGTTCCAGCGCATCGGCGTGCAGGTGAGCTTCACCGCCGATGTGCCGGCGCTGACCGCCTTGCTTCGCGACCTGACCGGCGGGCAGCGGTTCGTCTTTGTCGACAACGTGACGGTCCGCGCGTCGGCCAATCAAAACGCGGCCGAGCCCGTGCCACTGTCGGTTCGGGCTGATGTCATGGCGTTTCTCGAGGACGAAACCTCATGGCCGTGATCCTCGGGTATCTGACCAGGAGCCCGTCGGTCATGGCCCTCGCGGCCTTGAATCTCGTTCTTGCGGGGCTTCTGGTGGCCACATTCAAGCTCGATTTTCGCGTCCCGTCGCCAGAAATCCACTCCCGAGCGACCCAGTTGCCCGCACTGTCGTCGGAGCCGGTCCAAGCCCAAACCGATGAGTCGGCGCTCGGGCAGGCAACCGAGATCACGACGCGCCCCGTCTTCCACGCCAGCCGGCAGCCCTGGCGTCCACCGCCGACAGCCGCGCCGGTGGTGGAAACGGTCAATCCGATCGAAGCCTATCGTCTGGCCGGCATTATTGACGGGACAGGCGGCATGCGATGGGCGTATCTTCGCCATTCGGCCTCCGGCGAGGTGCGCCGGGTCGGCGTCGCCGAGATCGTGGAGGGCTGGACTGTGGTGGCGATCGCGCCCGATCTGGTCGAGTTTTCCAAGAGTAATCAAACACAAGTCATGGGGTTGGAAGATGGGGGACAGCCGAACAGCCTGCCTGCAACGACGCAGGACCGGCGGCAACGCGACCGGCGCACGCGGCGTGAACGTTAGACTCGCCGGCATAGCACTCGCGGCCGGCCTGGCCTTTCTGGCCCAGGGCTGCGCCGAGACGCCCCGTCCGCTGCCGAGCGAGACGACGACGGCCGCGCCTTCGGCGCCCATCTTGCGTGATGGGCCGCGCGATCATACCCGCGACGTGGCGGTCGACGCGGGCGGGACCGAGCCCGCCAGCCCGGGCGTGACCTATTTTGCAGGAACGGGCCGCTTCTTCAAAGCCTCGCAAACCCGTATCCCCAATGTTCAGGTCGCCGCCGGCGAGGGCTTCACGCTCAACTTCACCGAGACCGATATCCGGACCGTGATCGCCGCCGTGCTCGGTGACATCCTGGACGTGCCCTACTTCATCGATCCCTCGGTTCAGGGCACGCTGTCGCTGCAGACCAGCGACAAGATCGGACGGGACGATCTCCTGACCCTGTTCGAGACCGTCCTGCGCGTGCAGAACTTCGCCATCGTCGATGTCAGCGGCACCCTGCATGTGGTGCCGATTGCCCAGGCGCCGCGCCGCGTTACGGCCATGCGCGTGCCGAGCCCGGCAAGCCGCGACCTGCCCGGCTTCGGCGTGCAGATCGTTCCCCTGCGCTTCACCAACGCGGTCGAGATGCGCCAGCTCCTGGAGCCCTTCGCGCCGCCCGGCGGTATCGTGCGCGTGGACGAGGCCCGCAGCCTCCTGATCATCGCCGGCACCCGCCAGGAGCTGGCCACCATGCTGCAGACCATTGAGACCTTCGATGTGGACTGGATGGCCGGCATGTCCACCGCCATGTTCCATCTGAACTACGTGGAGGCGGAGACGCTCGCCAAGGAGCTGTTGCAGATCTTCGCCGATGCCGACAGCCCCATCGTCGGCATGACCCGGCTGATCCCAATCCCGCGGCTCAACGCGATCCTGGCCATCTCGTCGCAGAAAAAATACCTCGAAGACATGGAGCAATGGGTGCGGCGGCTGGATCTGGGCGGCGCCTCGCCGGGCCGTCGGATTTATGTCTATCATGTCGAGAACGGCCGCGCGACGGACCTCGCCTCCTCCCTGAACGCCATTCTCGGCGATGACATCGCTTCGGAGACCGAGGAGCCTGGCTATCGGCAGGCGACGGACCGTGAGCGACCGACGCAGGCGCAGGCCGGCCAAACGCGCCAGGAGCAGACAGCGCCGGCGGCGGAGCCCGAAAGCGTGCTCGCCCAGGGCGGCCTCCGTATCGTCCCCGACGAGGAGAACAACGCGCTCCTGATCCTGGCCACGCCGAGCGAGTTCGGCGTCATCGAGGCGGCGCTCATCCAGATGGATGTGGCGCCACGGCAGGTGCTGATCGAGGCATCGCTGGTCGAGGTGGCGTTGACCGACGAGCTGCGCCATGGCGTCCAATGGTTCTTTCAGCCTGGCGAAAACACCATTGCGCTGAGCGAATCCGGCGCGGCCTCGCCGGCTTCCCAGTTCCCCGGGTTCTCCTATGTGTTCACCGGCGTCTCCAACGTCCGGCTGGTGCTCAACGCGCTGGAATCCGTCACCAAGATCAACGTCCTGTTTTCGCCCAAGCTGATGGTGCTCAACAACCAGTCGGCGGTCCTCCAGGTGGGCGATCAGGTGCCGGTGCCGGTGCAGTCCTCGGTCAGCGTCGCCGACCCGGACGCGCCCATCGTCAACTCCATCCAGTTCCGCGATACCGGCGTCATTCTGACCGTCACTCCGCGTATCAACGAAGGCGGCCTGGTGCTGCTCGATATCGAGCAGGAAGTCAGCGACGTGGTCGAGACCACAACGTCCGGCATCGACGCGCCGACGATCCAGCAGCGGCGGATCGCCTCGTCGGTCGCGGTGCAGGACAGCGACACCATCGTGCTCGGCGGACTGATACGCGAGACCGTGACCAACGGCAAGACCGGGGTTCCGTTCCTGCGCCGCGTGCCGCTGTTCGGCAACGCCTTTGGCTCACGCAACAAGACCCTGCGGCGCACCGAGCTGATAGCCATCATCACGCCACGGGTGGTCAACGACGCGCGCTCGACCCGCGAGGTGATGGACTATCTCAGAGACAAGTTCCAGACCCTGCCGCCCATCGACGGGCTGCACCAGTCCAAGCCGAGGCATGAGTCCTAACCGCGAGTCCGAGACGGGCGCGGCGCTCGTCTGGGTCGTCTGGATTCTCATCGTCCTGTCGGGCCTGGCGCTCGCCACCATGCGCCTCGCCGCAACAAGCTACAAGTCCGCGGCCATCGATGTCGCCCGCGCCGAGGCGCGGCACTTGGCGGAAGCGGGGATTCATCGCGCCGTCGCGGACATTCTCGCAAACCCGCGTGGCCGTGACCTCCCGAAGAATCGGAGCTACCGGATCTTCGAATCAAACGTCGCGGTTTCGATCCGCCACGAAGCGGGCAAGATCAATCTGAACCGGGCCGAGGAGCGTCTTCTCGCCGCCGCTTTCGCCGCCAACGGGGTGGAGGAGGCCGAAGCCGAGGCGCTGGCGGCCCGCATCGTGGACTGGCGCGACACGGACGACCTGCCGCGCCCGAACGGCGCCGAGTTCCTGCAATACCGGCGCGCCGGCTATGCCTACGAGCCGCGCAACGGCCCGTTCGAGACCGTGGGCGAGCTCCTGCAGCTCCTCGGCATGACCCGGGAACTCTACACCTGCGTGCGCCCGGCGCTCACCGTCTATTCCAGCGGCGCCGAGCCGGTTGACGCTTACGCGCCCAAGCCCGTGCGCGAGATCTACCAATGGGCGGAGACGGCGCAATGGTTCGCGCGCGAAGACGGCTCATCGCGGCCGCGCCGCAGCCTGATGAACCCCAACCGCGGTCGCGCCGGCGCCGCCGTGGAGATCACCGCCACCGCCGAAAGCCGCGACGTGCCGGTCACCGTCCGCGCCATCCTCCGCCTCACCGGCGATCGCCGCGAGCCATTTCAGCTCCTCTCGCTACGCGAGGTCTACAAGCGGTCGGGGAGTCTGGGGTGCGAGCGGGATGGGAAGGCGCTCGCCGATAATCCGCAGCTGATCCAACAAGCGCTTAACTGAGCCAGGAGGTAAGAAGTGAAGTCCATTAAAAAAACAGTTGTTGTTCTCATCGCGTTGTGTGCCGCCACGGCCGGTCTGTGTGGGCCTGCTTTGGCCGGGTATGAAGGGGGTTCAA
The DNA here is from genome assembly GCA_022360855.1 of Sphingomonadales bacterium. Classification (GTDB taxonomy): domain Bacteria; phylum Pseudomonadota; class Alphaproteobacteria; order Sphingomonadales; family JAKSBY01; genus JAKSBY01. Next base: position 12,978 of record JAKSBY010000268.1, read on the forward strand.
AGAAAGTCGTCGGATTTATCGTTGCGGGCCATACCGGAGATATTTTTGTCGAGTTCGACCCCGCGCCCGCCTTCTGTCAGGGCGGCAGCTACTTCGGCTGGGGCCATGTTAAGTTCAGCACGAACCTTCCGGGCGGCGAGGAACTCTATGCTCTTCTTCTGATGCTGAACTCAACGGGCAAAGACCTGCAGGGAATCTGGTATGGCGGGCAGGGCCCCTGCAGCAACACCAATGTTCCTCTGTTGGAGTCGATCGGCACAAAGGACTAGGCCGCCGCAGCACTGGCGACGTCAATAGAGCCTGATCATGCGGACCCGTGCGATGTCGCAGGCGATGTTGCCGTCGGTGAAGACGTCAATCTTGCGGCCGCC
>JAKSBY010000697.1 GCA_022360855.1 Sphingomonadales bacterium
CTTGGGTTCTTCCATGTGTCAGTGTCACTTTCGGGGGTGTGGGATCGCTTGCATACTACACTAAACGCTCTACAATCGGCTGTCCGCCTCGGAGCCTGGCGTGAATTCAGGCGCTAAACAAATCAAGAGCGGACCGGTGACTGTAGCTCGAAGCCAACAGGTATCTCTGCAAGATACTCCCTACTACCACTGCATATCTCGTTGTGTGCGGCGTGCTTATTTATGTGGTGACGATCCGCTCAGCGGTCGTAACCTGGATCATCGTAAACAGTGGCTGGTTACCCGTTTCAAGTTTCTCGCCGCTCACTTCGCCATCGACATTTGCGCCTACGCGGTAATGAGCAATCATTATCACCTGGTTTTGCACGTCGATAAGGACCGCTCCGAACAATGGCGGGACGATGAAGTCGTGAGGCGTTGGACCGTACTGTTTCCGGCTAACGGAGCAATGCTGAAAACGCTGCGCAAGAACAACAAAACCCGGGTAGCCCAGCGGCAGTATCAGCGTACTGTGAATTTGTGGCGGGAAAGGCTGCGGGACATCAGCTGGTTCATGCGCTGTCTCAATGAGAACATTGCCCGCATGGCGAATCGGGAAGACGAGTGTACCGGTCGTTTCTGGGAAGGGCGATTCAAAAGCCAGGCGCTGTTGGATGAAAAAGCCCTGCTTACTTGCATGGCGTATGTTGATCTCAATCCGGTGCGCGCCGGCATCACAGAGTCACTGGAAACCAGTGACTTCACCTCAATTCAGGAGCGCCTGATCGAGCATGCCAAGAAGGTGAAAACCCGCACTTACCGCCAGCATCGTCTGCTGACCCGGCGCGCCAGCCAGCACCTCGTTGGACATCGATCTCCAGGTCAGGCCCAGCTTAAGCCTCTCGCCGGCATGATGGCTGCGAAGGGAAAGGGCCACGAATTACCCATTACACAACAGGCCTATTTCGAGTTGCTGGAATCCACCTGCAAAGCCATTTGCAGCGATGAGATCGAGCCGGACCGCAGGCAACAATCTGTGGTGGAGAAAAGCAATCTGCTACAGGACTTCAGTATCGGACCATATGCCTGGTTATCCGGTGTTCTGGCGTTTCACCGTTACTATGCAACGGCAGCGGGAACCGAAACATCCTTGCTTCACTTTCACCGCAGCCGCATTAAGGCTGGTGTGGATTACAAACACCTGCACAAGTGGATTCGGGGCACTAACTCGGCACGGCTGCTCTACGGCACCTGATCAATTCAATTAATTTTTCGTTAACTAGCTCACCGGGACAATCCCTGGGGAGAGTTCCTGCCTGCAATTCGGCAAATCGTTCGTTATCACTGTTTGACTACTAAATTCAGGCACTAGCCCACGTTAAAGCTGACTTATGAATGGGAAATTTCA
>JAKSBY010000351.1 GCA_022360855.1 Sphingomonadales bacterium
AGCCCGCCGAGCTTTCCGCGGCCCTGGACGCCGCCGGCTTCACGGTTCCGGACCTTTCGGGCCTGAGCTACGACCCGCTCGGCGACCGATGGCGCGTGACCCGCGACCTCAGCGTCAATTATCTGGGCACGGCCCTTCCGAAAGGCTGACCCAAGGCCCTGGAGAAACCATGCCGAACGCGGAGAAATTCTGGGACAAGACCGCCGAACGCTATGCCAAGTCGCCGGTCAAGGACATGGCGGCCTACGAGACGACGCTGGAGCGCACCAGGGCCTACCTGTCGGCGGAGGACGACGTTCTCGAGATCGGCTGCGGCACCGGAACTACGGCGCTGCTGCTGGCCGCCAGCGCCGGGCGCATCACCGCCACGGACATCTCGTCCAACATGATCGAAATCGGGCGCAAAAAGGCGAAAGACCAGCAGGTCGACACGGTCGACTTCGTCCACGCCACGCTCGATGACGGCGCCCTGGACAGCCGCTCCTTCGACGCGGTTCTAGCCTTCAACCTCCTGCACCTGCTGCCCGGTCTGCCGGCGGCGCTCAGCAGGATCAACGGCCTCCTCAAGCCGGGCGGCGTGTTCGTCTCAAAGTCCGTCTGTCTCGGCGAGAAAGGCTGGCTCTGGCGGCCGGTGGTGGGCGCCGCCAGGCTGGTGGGGCTCGCGCCCTACGTCAACGTCATGCGCATCGCGGAGCTCGAAGCCTTCATCGCGGACGCGGGTTTGGAGGTCGTCGAGACCGGGCTCTATCCCCCGTCCCCGCCCAGCCGCTTCGTCGTCGCCCGGAAACCATAGGCTGGCGACCGCCTAGAACGCTTTGCGCCTAAGTTGAATCAACGATGCGTCATTGCGAGGCGCGTCAGCGACGCGGCAATCCAGGACTGATATCGCCTATTTCGGTGACAGTTACCTTTTTAAGGCGGGTTTTTTCTAATCATTTGTTTTTAAATAGAAAATAAAAAGGTAACTGTCACCGAAATAGCAACTCCTAGATTGCTTCGCTCCGCTCGCAATGACGAGCCAACCTAAACGCAAAGCGCTTTAGTCCGCCGGAATCGGCGCCATGCCTTGGTCGGCGATGCCGTGGGCTTTGCGGGTGCCGGGTACGCGGATGTCTTCGACGAGGTCCTGGATGTCCTTTGACGGGGCTTTGGTGAGGAGCGCCACGCCGACACCGACCGCGAGCGCCAGGAACATGAAGACGAAGCCGATGCCCTCGGGCGAGACGCCGAACAGCCATTCGTCCGGCGTGCCGCCGCCGAACTTGAAATAGTAGATGTAGCCGAAGGTGGTGGTGAGCCCGGTGAGCATGGCGGCGATGGCGCCTTCCCTGTTCATGCGCTTCCAGAAGATGCCGAGGAAGATGATCGGAAAGAGCGAGGCCGCCGCCAGCCCGAAGGCGAAGGCCACGACCTCGGCCACGAATCCGAGTTCGGCCGAGAAGATGCCCAATGTGCCCGCGGCGATCACCGCGGCCGCCGCCGAGACGCGGGCCACGACGAGCTCGGTGGTGTCGTTCATGCCGCGAAACAGGGTGCGCCGGCAGAGATCGTGACTGACCGCGGATGAGATGACCATCAGGAGCCCGGCGGCGGTCGAGAGCGCGGCGGCGAGCCCGCCGGCAACCACCAGCCCGATGACCCAGCCGGGCAGATTGGCAATCTCCGGATTGGCGAGCACGAAGATATCGCGGTTGAGGGGCTTCCCCTCGTCCTCCAACCCGTCCGGCGCGTTCGGCCCGCGCACCTGGATCCTGCCGTCGCCATTCGCGTCCTCGAAACCGAGCAAGCCGGTCGCCTCCCAGTTCTTGAACCAGGGTGGCACTGGTTTGCCGCCTTCCGCCTCGATGGCCGCGGCCTGGCCCGCGTAGTCGTCGCCGTGGATATAGGTGGCTTCGTTCACCGTCTCGGTGAAGTTGAGCCGGGCGAAGGCGCCGACGGCCGGCGCGGTCGTGTAGAGGATGGCGATGAAGACCAGCGCCCAGCCCGCCGAGAGCCGCGCCGCCTGGGCGCTGGGCACGGTGAAGAAGCGGATGATCACGTGAGGCAATCCCGCTGTGCCGAACATGAGCGCGCCGGTGATGGCAAAGACGTCCAGCATGGATTTGTCCGTGGACGTATATTCCCGGAAGCCGAGATCGGTGACGACCCGGTTCAGCTTCGCCAACATGGAGATGCCCTCCCCCGCCACGTTGGAGAGGAAGCCGAGCTGCGGGATCGGGTTGGAAGTGATGATCAGCGAGATGAAGATCGCCGGCACCGTATAGGCGAAGATCAGCACGCAGTATTGCGCCACCTGGGTATAGGTGATGCCCTTCATGCCGCCCCAGACCGCGTAGAAGAACACGATCACCATGCCGATGACGATGCCCCATTCGAAGGGGATGCCGAGGAAGCCGGAGAAGGCGACGCCGACCCCCTTCATCTGCCCGGCGATATAGGTAAAGGAGACGAACAGCGCGCAGACCACGGCCACCAGCCGCGCAAAGGTGGAATAGTAGCGGTCGCCCACGAAATCGGGCACGGTGAACTTGCCGAATTCGCGTAAGAAAGGGGCGAGCAGCAGCGCCAGCAGCACATAGCCGCCGGTCCAGCCCATCAGATAGACCGAGCCGCCATAGCCGAGAAACGCGATCAGCCCGGCCATGGACAGGAAGGAGGCGGCCGACATCCAGTCCGCCGCCGTGGCCATGCCGTTGACCGTGGGGTGCACGTGGTGCCCGGCAACGTAGAAATCGTCGGTGGAGCCGGCGCGCGACCAGATGGCGATGCCGATATAGAGGGCAAAGGTGACGCCGACGAAAAAGAAGCTCCAGAAGGTCTGGTCGAACGCCATACTCAGCCCTTCACGCCGTATTTGCGCTCGAGCCTGAGCATGGCCCAGCAATAGACGAAGATCAGCGCGACAAAGACGTAGATGGCGCCCTGCTGCGCAAACCAGAAGCCGAGCGGCGCGCCGCCGATGGCGAAACGGTCGAGGAAATCCCGGAACAGGATGCCCGCGCCGTAGGAAACCAGGAACCAGACGGCGAGCAACCCGCCAGTGAGGCGCAAGGTCGCCCGCCAATAGGCCCTGCCGTCGGTCGTCTTCGGCTCCGCGCTCATGCGCCCTCCCCTCAAGCCAAGTGACCGGCCTACTTAGCGCATCGGAGGCGGCAGAGACAATGCCGGTCAAACCGGACGCGTCGACGGGCGGGGGTAACGCCCCCTCCCCCTCGATGGGCAGGCCAGGGCAGGGATGACGGCCCTTCCCCTGTCATCGCGAGGCCCGGAGGGCCGCGGCGATCTGGTCGCGGCGGCGCTCCGTCACCCCGAGATTGCCGCGTCGCTGATGCTCCTCGCAATGACAGGGTGAGCCGGGGCTCAGCCGTAGTTGGGCTCTCTGCCGTGGCGCAGGCGGTAGAGGCGGTCGGCCTCGCGGCTCAGCGCGTGAACCAGGAAGACCAGACCGTCGGTCCTGACCATCGAGTCCGGGCGGACGCCATAGGCAAGGTCGTGGAACAGCGTCAGCCCGCCCATCAGGCGATGGAGCGGCTCCTCCATGGCGAAGATGTCGTCCCAGTCCGGCATCCGGCTCTCCTTCTTCTCGCGGCGCAGGATGGTCTGATAGATTTTAACCTCCCAGTCGTCG
>JAKSBY010000237.1 GCA_022360855.1 Sphingomonadales bacterium
ACATGGCGCGGCGCCACGTCCGGCTCCGTGGCCGCCGTGTTGGTTTTGCGGTAGCGGTAGCCGGCGGCCGCCATGGCTTTCGCGAAATCCTCGCCTGAGAGGCCCACCAAGCCCATGATCTCCGGCGTCGCCTCGAAGCTCTTGCTGTCCTGGCCGAGCGGGCGGACCGCGTCGGCCAGGCGCTCGAGCATGTCGACCCGGATCGCCTTGTTGCCGCAGACGCGGAAGCCGGCGACCTCGTAGAACCGATGATCGGCGCCCGGCGCCACCTCGGCCCATACCATGCCCGGCGACGGCAAATCGGGCAGCGAGTCGCGCCCCTCCGCAAGCGCCCAGAGCAAGAGCCTGAGCCGCGTCGGCGCCGGTTTGAGCAGCGCCGGCTGATAGACGCAGCCGGCGCCGATACGCACGCCGTGGCGGTGCAGCGCCTTGCGGGCGGCGGCGTCGACCGTCTTGAGATCGGCGTCGACGGTGGCGCGCGGCAGGATGCCGAAATGCTCCACCAGGCGAAACGCGACCCCCCGCGCCAGGCCAGCGAGCGGCGGCGCGTCCCCGGGCGGCGGTTCGCCCTCCAATTCGGCGGCCAACGCAACCAGCCGGCCGAGCTCGGCCCTCATATGCGCCGCCAGCCAGACCTGGCCGCAGGCGATCACCCGCTCCACCGCGGGGCCGGAAAGCAGCGACCCGCGCACCGGCTCCAGCCTCGGCTTGAGCGGTGCCGCGCCGGCGCGCAGCCTGAGCACCGGCGCGCCCCGCCAACTCAGGCGCGGGCGCAGGACACCCGCTTCGCAGACAAGCGCGAAATCGTCGTCGGGCGCGGCCGCCAGCTCCTTGACCCGCCGCTTGATCTGGCGATGCAGGGTGCGCTCTGCGGCGGCCTCCAGGGTGCGGTACTCCTGACCGGCGGCGGCGCGGTCGGGCAGGAAGGAGAAGCCCTTGAGCCGGCCGATGAAGTGGCCTTCGACCTCGATCTCGTCGCCCGTGCCGATGGCGACCACCAGCTCGTCGCGCTGCTTGAGCTGGCGCATCAGGACCGAGGTGCGGCGGTCGACGAAGCGCTGGGTCAGCCGGTCGTGCAACGCGTCGGAGAGCTTGTCCTCGATGGCGCGGGTCACGCCCGACCAGTGCGCCGCGTCGTCGAGCCAGTCCTTGCGGTGCGACACGTAAGTCCAGATGCGGATCGCGGCGATGCGCGCCGCCAGGGTGTCGATATCGCCGTCGACGCGCTCCAGCCGCGTCACATTCTCGGCCATCCAGGCATGCGGCAACACGCCCGCCTCGCCGGTCAGATGCCGGTAGATGCGCCCGGTGAGGCCGACGTGATCGTCCAGCGAGATCTTGCGGAAGTCGGGGATCTGCGCCACGTCCCAGAGCCGGCGCACGGCCTCGGGCGTGGTCGCCGCCGCCGCGATCTCGGAGTTGGCGGCGTGGGCCTTGAGGATGGCGAGGTCGACGGCGCCCTGCACCGGCCTGAGCAGCTTGCCCTGGGGCAATTCCTCCAGGCTCCGGATCAGCGACTTCGGCGACGCGAAGTCGAGCGCCGAACTGCGCCAGCTCAGCGCACGCAGCGCCGGGAAGCGATGCTCCTCCACCTGGGCGATGATCTCGGGCGCCATCTCGGCGCCGGTCTCTCCGGCGATGGTGGAGAAGGTGCCGTCGTTCATGTGGCGACCGGCGCGGCCGGCGATCTGGGCGATCTCGGCGGCGGTGAGCGCGCGGCGGCGGCGGCCGTCGAACTTGCTGAGGCCGGCGAAGGCGACATGGTCGATATCCATGTTCAGCCCCATGCCGATGGCGTCGGTGGCGACGATATAGTCCACGTCGCCGGACTGATAGAGCGCGACCTGGGCGTTACGCGTGCGCGGGCTCAGGGCGCCCATGACGATGGCCGCGCCGCCGCGCTGGCGGCGGATCAGCTCCGCGTTGGCGTAGACGTCGTCGGCGGAGAACGCGACCACGGCCGAGCGCCGGGGCAGCCGCGACAGCTTCTTCGGCGCGGCGTAGCCGAGCTTGGAGAAGCGCTGGCGGGAGGTGATCTCCGCCTCGGGCACGAGCTTGCGGATCAGGGGCGCGACGGTCTCGGCGCCGAGCAGCAGCGTCTCCTGGCTGCCGCGCGCGCGGAACAGCCGGTCGGTAAAGACGTGGCCGCGCTGCGGGTCCGCGCACATCTGTATCTCGTCCACCGCCAGGAAGGCCACCGGGCGGTCCAGCGGCATGGATTCCACGGTGCAGATGAAATAGGCCGGATTGTCGGGGAGGATCTTCTCCTCGCCGGTGATCAGCGCCACCCGGCTCCGGCCCTTGATGCCGACCACCCGGTCGTAGATCTCGCGCGCCAGAAGCCGCAGCGGAAAGCCCATCATACCCGACACATGGCCCATCATACGCTCGACCGCGTAATGGGTTTTGCCGGTATTGGTGGGGCCGAGAACGGCGGCGAGCCGGGGCGTACTCATGCCTCAGACATAGCGCGAGAAGCGCGAAACGCAAGCACGATGGCCGAGCGCCCCCTCACCCCAACCCTCTCCCCGCGGGGGAGAGGGAGGAGCGCCGTCAGGCGCGGAGGGTGAGGGGGCGCTTTTTTCCAGCCGGTAAAGCCCCTAGGATGAACAGAAAGGAGCTTCGGATGCCCGCCCAGCTCACCGTCACGGAAGGCGACATCACCACTTTCGGCGTGGACCCCATCGTCAACGCCGCCAACTCCTCGCTCTTGGGCGGCGGCGGGGTGGACGGCGCCATCCACCGCGCCGCCGGGCCCGACCTGCTGGCCGAATGCCGCATGCTCGGCGGCTGCCCCACGGGCGAGGCGCGCATCACCAGGGGATACCGCCTGAAGGCCCGACACGTGATCCACACGGTCGGCCCGGTCTGGCATGGCGGTGGCCACGGCGAGGCGGAGCTGCTCGCCGCCTGCTACGCGAATTCGCTGGCGTTGGCGGCCGAACACGGCCTCGCCACCCTCGCCTTCCCCGCCATCTCCACCGGCGTTTACGGCTATCCCGTGGCCGACGCCGCCACCGTCGCCGCCGAAACGGTCCGGGGCTTCCTCACCGACCGGCCCGGCAGCGTAACGGACGTAACCTTCGTCTGCTTCGGCGCCGACGCGACGGAAGCCTTCGCGCACGCCGTCGCGGCGGTGGGCCTCGCAACGACGCAGGGTTCCCCTCAGTCTTGATGGGGAGGGCCAGGGAGGGGGTAACGTCCAGCATGGGCGCCTGCGTCCGCCATCACCCCCACCCGAAGGCTTCGCCTCCGACCTCCCCCATCAAGGGGGAGGTGGCGGCCCGGGATCAGCCGTAGTTGGGCTCTCTGCCGTGGCGCAGGCGGTAGAGGCGGTCGGCCTCGCGGCTCAGCGCGTGAACCAGGAAGACCAGCCCGTCGGGCCGGACCGTCGAGTCCAGGCGAACGCCATAGGCAAGGTCGTGGAACAGCGTCAGCCCGCCCATCAGGCGATGAAGCGGCTCCTCCATGGCGAAGATGTCGTCCCAGTCCGGCATCCGGCTCTCCTTCTTCTCGCGGCGCCGGACGGTCTGATAGATTTTGACCTCCCAGTCGTCGATCTCCATATCCTCGAAGGGGACGGGTTCGGGGGCGGTCTCCGCTTCCTCTGTCTCATGCTCCCTCATAGCGCCCTCCGGGTGAGGAGGTGTTCGAAGTCGGCGATGATGGAGGTGGCGAGCGAGGAGCGGCACATCTGGCCCTCGGCGTCCGATGTATAGATATTGGCCACGTGGTTGAGCTTGGCGCGCACGCCGGCGGG
>JAKSBY010000498.1 GCA_022360855.1 Sphingomonadales bacterium
CCTTCCCAGCTCGTCATAGGTATAAGTCACCGTCGTCTGCTGTGCGTGGGCCGCAAACGCACCCCACGACAACACAAGGCTCATCAGAAGAGCTCTCATCCCTCGGTCCCTTCGGTTTTTGGTATCGTGCCCGGACGGGCCGCTGACATGGCTGGTATCACCGTCCACGCCGCGACGTTCTGTAAGAAATGCGAATGTCTGGAAACGGCCGAACGGCCCAATATACAAACCGCGCGGTCGCGCAGATAATCCCCCATCACTTCAAAACGACCCCCATGCTGACCTAATATTTTGGCCGCGCCGCGATACTACCCAGGCGGGTAACTTCGGTTGCACCTCTTGGTTGCGGACACTGACGTTTAAGGTGCGGCCTTGTCAAGTGAAAGGAATCTTACGGTAGTATTTTGCTGAATAACAGGACGGTGCAGCGAGGCGGGCAGGGATCAAGTTCGGCTCGGGAACAGGAGCATACGAAGTGACCAAGATGAGACCATGTCAGTGAAAGCTGGCCCATAGAATCGAATGAATTCCTGGAAAATCCCGATTTATCCCCAAAAATCCCGGTATATCCCGGTTTTTTTATACAAAATCTCGGGGCCCCTGCCCTCCGAAGGCAGAGGTCACAGGTTCGAATCCTGTCGGGTGCGCCACTTCTTGTCTGTCTCCGCTGCGCCGGACCCGTCGCCCGTCCTCATCGACGGTGCTTGGGTCCTTGCTCGCATGAGACGCGCTCAAGGCTGGGGCGTTCGAAGCCTCTCCCTCTAGGCGCGCCACCCTGCTTTCCTGCGCATCGTTGGCTTCATCAAAGTGTCGCGAATCTGCTCTTTGCCGTCGGGTACGGGGCACGGGGCCGGGAAAAAGCAGCGCAAAACGTGGCAAACCATTGCATGCGGGCGGCGGCATTGCTTGACACATGGGCGCAAGCTGCTAGACGCAACAGTCGTTTTCGGCGATGCCGTCAGGTTGCGGCTTTTGATGTCGAGGGTGACGGGACGTGCATGCAATTCCTGAAGAGATACAGGCGCATCTTGCCGGGCGGCGCGGAGAGTCGCTGACCACGTCGATCCACCGCCATCTCGTCTATTCGGTCGGCAAGGACCCGGAAAATTCGGTGCCGCGCGACTGGTGCATCGCGCTGTCGCTGGCGGTCAGGGACCGTATCGTCGATCCGTGGATGGAGACGACCCGGCGCATTTATCGCGACGATCAAAAGCGCGTCTATTACCTGTCCATGGAGTTCCTCATCGGGCGACTGCTGCGCGACGCGCTTTCCAATCTCGGGCTCATGGCCGAATGCCGGCTGGCGGCGGAGACGCTGGGCATCGATCTTAACGAAATATTCGAGGCGGAACCCGATGCCGCGCTCGGCAATGGCGGCCTCGGTCGGCTGGCCGCCTGCTTCCTTGATTCCATGGCGAATGTCGGCGTCGCCGGCTACGGCTACGGCATTCGCTACGAGCACGGCCTGTTCCGGCAGTCGATCTGCGACGGCTGGCAGATGGAGGAGCCGGAAGACTGGCTGACGCTCGGCCACCCCTGGGAGTTCGAGCGCGCCGAGGTGGTCTACCCGATCGATTTCGGCGGCCGTGTCGAAGAGCGCGCGGACGGACAGCGCCTCTGGCGCCCGGCACAGCGAGTGCTGGCCACGGCTTACGATACGCCGATCGCGGGCTGGCAGGCACGTCACGTCAACACGCTCAGGCTGTGGAGCGCCCGTCCGGCGGAGCTGCTCGATCTCTCGAGCTTCAATGCCGGCCACTACATCCAGGCCGCCGAGCAGCGCATCCTGGCCGAGTCCATCTCGCAGATCCTGTATCCGGACGATTCAACGCCGCAGGGCCGCGAGCTCCGCCTCAAGCAGGAGATGTTCTTCACCTCCGCCTCCATCCAGGACCTGCTCAGGCGTTATCTGCGCGGCCACACCGATCTGGCCGCGCTCGGCGATCACGTGGCGATCCAGCTCAACGACACGCACCCGGCGATCGCCGTGCCCGAACTGATGCGGCTTCTGACGGACGAGCACGGCCTCGGCTTCGACGCCGCTTTCGATGTCACCCGTTCGGCGGTCAACTACACCAACCACACCTTGTTGTCCGAGGCGCTGGAGAATTGGCCGCGCGACATGTTTGCCCACAACCTGCCGCGGCATCTGGAGATCATCGAGCAGATCGACCGGCGCGTCGTGGCGAAGCATGTCGCCAAGGCGGCCAAGGTCGACCAGGCGGCGGTCAGCATCATCGACCACGAAAACGGCGGGGCGGTGCGCATGGGCAATCTCGCCTTCATCGGCTCATCCCACGTCAATGGTGTCTCGGCCCTGCATTCGGAGCTGATGAAGGAGACCACGTTTCGCGAGCTGCACAGGCTCTACCCGGACCGCATCGTCAATCAGACAAACGGCGTCACGCCGCGCCGCTGGCTGTACGAATGCAATCCGGCGCTGTCGGCCTTGATTACCGAGGCCATCGGCGATGCGTGGATCGGCGATCTGGACCGGCTCTCGGAACTCGCGCCGCGCGCCGATGACGCGGACTTCCGCGCCGCCTTTGCAGCGGCCAAAAGGGCCAACAAGGAGCGTCTGGCAAACGTTCTGGCGACGCGCTGCGGGATCGGGATCGACCCGGCCGCGCTTCTCGACATCCAGATCAAACGGATGCACGAATACAAGCGCCAATTGCTGAACGCGCTGGAGACCGTGGCGCATTACAACGCCATTCGCGAGGCGCCGGACAAGGACTGGCAGCCCAGGGTCAAGATCTTCGCCGGCAAGGCGGCGCCGAGCTATATGACGGCGAAGCTGATCATCAAGCTGATCAACGACATCGCCGCGCGCATCAACGCGGACCCGGTGGTCGGCGACCGGCTGAAGGTGGTGTACATCCCCAACTACAATGTGTCCGCCGCGGAGCTTCTGATCCCCGCCGCTGACCTGTCGGAGCAGATCTCCACTGCCGGTATGGAGGCGTCGGGCACCGGCAATATGAAGTTCGCGCTGAACGGGGCGCTGACCGTCGGCACCCTGGACGGCGCCAATATCGAAATCCGCGAGCGCGTCGGGCCGGAGAATATCTTCATCTTCGGGCTCACCGCCGAAGAGGTTGCCGCCAAGCGCAAAGACCGCTCCGGACAGGAGGCGGTGATCGCCGCATGCCCCGAGCTTGAACGGGCCATGGAGTTGGTCGGCTCCGGCGGAGTCTCGCCCGACGAGCCCGAACGCTTCAAGGGGCTCATCGACGGGCTGCGCCACCATGACCATTTCATGGTGACCGACGATTTCGCCGATTACTGGCGGGTGCAGCGGGAGATCGATAAGGCCTTCGGCAATCGCGACGACTGGTTCCGGAAGGCGGTGCTCAATACGGCGAATATGGGCTGGTTCTCTTCCGACCGGACGATCCGAGGCTACGCCGGCGACATCTGGCACGCCCTGCCGAACGGCGCGGGTCCGGAGGGCTGATGGCGGCCAAGTCCGGAGCCAAAGACGCGCCGGTGATCGGGCCGGTCGACGAACACCTCTTCTCCGAAGGCACGCATAAACGCATCTACG
>JAKSBY010000010.1 GCA_022360855.1 Sphingomonadales bacterium
CCCGCCACCAGCGATCGGGCCGGCGGATGGCGGCGATGTCGGGTTCCGTGGCCAGCAGCAACGCGGTCGCCCCGTCATGCTTGCCGCGGGCCCTGCGCCAGCGCACCCGGTCGTAGACCAGCCCCGCGTCGCCGGCGAGATGCGTCGGCACCCGGCCGACGGCCTGATCCACATTCCATTGCGAGGTGATCAGTGCCAACCGGGCCCGGGCTAGGGCCTGCGCATCCGGGGCGACCCTGGCGAGGGCGCGCCGCGCCGGGCCAGTGGCACGAAACCACAGCAGGTGATCGAGCCGGGCAAGATGGTCGCCTTCCGTCAAGACCGCTTGCCACTCGGCCAGAAACCGGCGTTCTTCCGGTGCGTCGAGCTCCGCCGTGCGCCAGCCTCGTCGCGCCAGATCTTCTGCCTCGCGCAACCGTCCGGCCGCTTTCAGCGCCGCGGCATAATAGAGCCGGCCCTTGCCGGTGGCGGGCGGGTGAGCGGTAAACCAGGCAACCAGCCGGTCTTCATCGACACCATCGTCGAGGGCGGCTTCGGCGCGGCGCCGCAGGAGCGCGCGGGACGGCCAGGCCGGGTGGGAGGTGATGAAGCCGGAGATGGCGTCGAAGTCCGCTTCGGCCGTGCCTGCGCGGTAGGCGGACCATGCAAGTGCCGTATCGAGCGGTGCGATGGACTGGCCGGGGGCTCTGGTCCGCGCCTCGGCAAGCCGGCCCTTGCGCGCCAGTTCCATGGCGGCGGCGTAGGCGTTCTTCTGCTCTTGAGTCAGAGCAGGGGCCAGCGGAGCCGTCTGTTTTTCTGCTGCCGGGGCGGTTGCGGGCCAGGCCCCGAGCGGCGAGGCGGCCATGGAGACGCTGCCGACCACACCGGCAACCAAGGCGACGAACCATGGTTTGAAAAAACGGGCGATCTGATCAACGCAACGCATCGCTTGGGGCGGCCGGGCAAAACTCGCAACGAAACCTGCCGGCGCAGCCTAGCATATTTTGCTTCCAAATCATTGAAATTTATCGGAAATTTGGCTAAGGCGCAGGGCAAGCCTGTGTCAATCAAGGAAAAGACATGTTCAAGGGCTCCATTCCAGCCCTCATCACGCCCTTCAAGGACGGCGCCGTCGACGAGGCGGCGCTCCGCTTCTTCGTCGATTGGCAGATCCGCGAAGGCAGCCATGGCCTCGTGCCCTGCGGCACGACGGGCGAGTCGGCCACTTTGAGCCATGAGGAGCATCGCCGGGTCACCGAGATCTGCATCGAGGTGGCGGCCGGGCGCGTGCCGGTGATCGCCGGCTGCGGCTCGAACGCGACCGACGAAGCGGTCGGGCTCGTCAGGCACGCCACCGAGGCGGGCGCGGACGGCGTGCTGGTCGTCACGCCCTACTACAACAAGCCCTCGCAGGCCGGGCTCTACGCGCATTTCGAGGCGGTGGCGGGCGCTACCGATCTGCCGATCATCATCTATAATATCCCGAGCCGGTCGGTGGTGGACATGTCCATCGAGACCATGGCGCGGCTTTACGAGATCAAGAACATCGCCGGCGTCAAGGACGCCACCGGCGATCTTGCCCGCGCCGCACAGCAACGTCAGGTGTTGGGTCCGGAATTCTGCCAGCTCTCCGGCGAGGACGGGACCGCGCTCGGCTTCAACGCCATGGGCGGGGTCGGCTGCATCTCGGTGTCGGCCAATGCCGCGCCGCGGCTCTGCGCCGAATCGCAGGAGGCCATGCAGGCTGGGGACTGGGCGAAGGCGCTCACCTATCAGGACCTGCTGCTGCCCCTGCACCAGGCCATGTTCTGCGAGGCCAGCCCGGGCCCGGCGAAATTCGCCTGCAGCCTCTTGGGCCTCTGTGAGAACGAGCTGCGCCTGCCGATGACGGAGATTTCCAAAGAGGCGCAGGCCATTGTGGCCGCGGCGCTGCACGAAGCGGGCGTTCAGCCGCCGGTCAGGGATTAGTCCGGTGGCCAAGGATAGCGGCGGCGGCCGGCGGGTCGTCGCCGACAACCGCAAGGCGCGCCATAACTACACCATCGAGGATACGCTCGAGGCCGGCATTCAACTGCTCGGCACCGAGGTCAAGTCGCTGCGCACTCACACCGCCAATATCCGCGAATCCTACGCCGAGGTGAAGGACGGCGAGATGTGGCTCGTCAACGCGCACATCTCCGAATACAGCCACGGCAACCGGGAGAATCACGAGCCCAGGCGGCCGCGCAAGCTGCTTCTCCACAAGCGCGAGATCGCGCGTCTCGCCGGCGCCATCCAGCGCCAGGGCATGACCATCGTGCCACTGTCGATATATTTCAACGAGCGCGGCCGCGCCAAGGTGACGCTCGGCCTGGCCCGCGGCAAGAAGCTGCACGACAAGCGCGAGGCGGCCAAATCCCGCGATTGGGAACGGCAAAAGGGCCGGCTGATGCGGCAGAAAGGGTGAGAAATGGAACTCTTGTTCCGTGACGATGCCTATCTCAAGGAATGTGCGGCCACGGTCGTTTCGGTGGACGAGGCCGGCATCCGGCTCGACCGCACGGTGTTCTACCCCACGGGTGGCGGCCAGCCCGGCGATACGGGCGTCCTTGTGGCCGAAGATGGCGCCGAGACCGCCATCGCCGACACCCGCAAGGGCCGCGACCTGAACGACGTCGTGCACATCCCGGCGGACGGCGCGGCGTTGCCGGCGGCTGGTGCACGCGTGACCGCCCGCATCGACTGGGAGCGGCGCTACAAGCACATGCGCATGCACGGCGCCATGCATGTGCTCTCCAGCTTGGTGGACGGCGAGGTGACCGGCGGGCAGGTGGGCGCGGAGAAGAGCCGGCTCGATTTCAACGTTCCCAGCGCGTCCCTGGACAAGGTGGCACTGACCGAGACGCTCAACCGCATCGTCGAAGAGAACCATGCCTTTTTTGAGCGCTGGATCAGCGATGAGGAGCTCGCCGCCAATCCCGGCCTCGTCAAAACCATGTCGGTCAAGCCGCCGATGGGATACGGCAAGGTCCGCCTGATCGAGATCGCCAGCGTCGACCTGCAGCCCTGCGGCGGCACCCACATCCGCTCCACCGGCGAGATCGGCGCCGTCACCGTCGCCAAGATCGAAAACAAGGGCCGCCAAAACCGGCGCGTGGTGATCAGGTTTTGCTAACGAACAAATGTATGAATAGTTCATACATTTGTGTTAGAATGGTATTCGATCACGCCGCAGAAGGGTTCGCATCATGATCCGCAAGACCATCTCCATGCCCGACGACATGGGCGCCTGGATCGAGGGCCGGATCAAGTCCGGCCAGTACAATAACGACAGCGAGTATTTCCGGGACCTCGTCCGCCGCGACCGGGAGCGCCAGCAGGCCGAGGCGAAACTGCTGCGCTTGCTGGAAGAGGCGGAGGCGAGTGGAGTCAGCGATATGACGCCGCAGGAAATCTGGGACCAGGCGGAGCGGCGGTACCTGAAGAAAAATGGCGAGATTTGAACTTACCGACGGCATCAA
>JAKSBY010000687.1 GCA_022360855.1 Sphingomonadales bacterium
CGCGCTTTTGCAGATTCTTAAGAGCGAATCCGCTAATCACATGGGCAAAAGGGCTCGCGCCAGGATACTATCCGACTATGCTTGGTCCGCGCAGCTCGGCGTACTTGACCGCATAATCTCTGAGGAAGATGGGCGAAACTCGAAACCAAGGGCCGGCTAACCATATGTCGGGCTCCGCCG
The DNA here is from genome assembly GCA_022360855.1 of Sphingomonadales bacterium. Lineage (GTDB taxonomy): Bacteria > Pseudomonadota > Alphaproteobacteria > Sphingomonadales > JAKSBY01 > JAKSBY01. The sequence goes on from JAKSBY010000687.1 coordinate 181, forward strand.
GGGAAGGCGAGAGGATGATGCAGACACGCAACTGGCGCATCAGCTTGCTCCTCTGGAGCGCGGTCGCCGTGGGCCTGACCGCGGCCTACTGGTCGACGGCGGCCTCGATGGTCGGCGTCTGGTGGTCTTCCGCAACCTTCAATCACGGCTTTCTCATCCCCGCGATCTTTGGCTGGCTGGTCTGGGAGCGCCGGGAGTATCTGGCGCAGGTGACGCCGAGCCCGAGTTCGTATGGCCTCGTCGGGCTGATGGGCGCCGCTGTTCTGTGGATGCTCGGCTGGCTGGCAGACGTGCAGATGGTTCAGCAGTTTGCCTATATCTTCACCATCCAGGCATCGGTGGTCGCGGTGCTCGGCCTGGCGGTCACCCGGGCGATCCTGTTTCCGCTTTGCTATCTGATTTTCTGCGTGCCGTTCGGCGAGGAATTGATCGCGCCGATGCAGGATTTCACGGCTGTCTTTGTGGTCGCTTCGCTGGAGATCATTGGCATCCCGGTCTTTTCCGACGGGATCTTCATTTCAATTCCGCGCGGCAATTTCGAGGTGGCCGAAGCCTGCTCAGGCGTGCGGTTCATGATCGCGACTTTGGCCTTGGGCGTGCTTTTTGCAAACCTCTCGTTCAAGAGCTGGTCGCGCCGCGCCGCGCTGATGGCGCTGGTCATCGTGATCCCGATTATCGCCAATGGCTTCCGGGCGCTCGGCATCGTCATGATCGCTCATTGGTCGAACATGAAATACGCGGTTGGCGCCGATCATATCATTTACGGCTGGGTTTTCCTGGCCATCGTTACGATCCTGATCCTTGCCATCGGCATGACATTTGCCGACCGCAAGGCATCCGATCCCCTGGTGGACCTGAAATCAATTCATCCGGCAAAGGGCTGGGCGCCATCGACCGTCAGTTTTTCGATAGCCGCGTTGGCCGCGATTACGGTCGGCATTTCGGGGCCCGCCTACGCGAGGGTCATCGACGGACGCGACGTGCGGTCGGCGATCGAAGCCATCGCCGATCCGGATCTGGGGCCGGATTGGGAAGTCGTTGAGCCAAAGGGGATCAAATGGGAGCCGGTGTACCGCAACAACGACGCGGAACTGCGGCGCTCATTCAGACACACCTCGGGGCGTCGTGTCGACCTCTACGTGGCGTATTACGACCGTCAGCGGCCGGGCACCGAGCTCGTTCAGTTCGGCAACACGATTGCCGCGCCGGACTATTGGGGCCTGGCGGGCACGCAAACCAGGCAGGCGAGCGTGCAGGGCGAGGAACTGACGACCATGAGCGCACGGCTGGTGGCCGGCACGCGGGCCCGCGCGGTTTGGCAGTGGTATTGGATCGACGACCGTCTCACTACCAACCCCTACATGGCGAAGATTCTCGCGGCCCGGGCCAAGCTGTTTCGCGGCCGGGAAGCCGCCGCCACACTCGTCATCGCTACCGAAATGAGCCAGCTTGCCACGGGCGCCGAGCAAGTCTTACAGACTTTTCTCGACTCCCTGGGCCAGCCGGATGCTTACCTGGAACAGGTCGGCGCGCGTGCCGAGGCGCGCAAAACCGCGCCGTCCGGGCCCGATGGAAATCAGGACTGAAGGGGCCGATCCGGTATGTGCGGCATAGTCGGGATCGTTGACCTCAAGGGCCGGGAGACGCCTGACAGGTCCGTGCTGGTGGCCATGAACGAGGTGCAGAGCCACCGCGGGCCCGATGAAGTCGGGTTGTTTCTGGAGCCCGGCATCGGATTTGGCCACAAGCGCCTCTCGATCATCGATTTGGCGAGTGGCCAGCAGCCCTTCTTCTCCGCCGACGGCAATGTCGTCCTCAGCTACAATGGCGAGATCTACAACTTCATGGAGGTCCGCGCCGAGCTCGAGGCGAAGGGCCACGCGTTTCGCACGAATTGCGACACCGAAGTCATCGTTTACGCCTGGATCGAATGGGGACCCGAATGCGTTAACAAACTTCGCGGCATGTTCGCGTTTTCGATTTGGGACAAGGCGGCCGAGACGCTCTTTCTGGCGCGCGACCGCTTAGGGATAAAGCCGCTCTATTACACGGTTCTGGCCGATGGCCGGTTGCTGTTTGCTTCCGAGCTCAAGGGCATCCTGCAACACCCCGACCTGCCGCGCCGGCTCGACCTGGAAGCGGTCGAAGACTACTTCGCCTATGGCTACGTCCCCGATCCGAAATCGATCTTCAAGAATGTTCATAAGCTGCTGCCGGGGCACATCCTGGTCGCGCGCCGCGGCGGCGAACCGAAAGTCACGCAATACTGGGATCTCACCTTCCAGGAGGCCGGCCCCGATTCCGAGGAGGCTCTTGCGGAGGCGCTGATCCCGGAATTGCGGGAAGCGGTGCGCCTGCGCATGATCGCGGACGTGCCGCTCGGCGCCTTTCTCTCGGGCGGTGTCGACTCCAGCGCGGTGGTCGCGATGATGGCGGGGCTGTCCGAGGAGCCGGTCAATACCTGTTCCATCGGCTTCGACCGTCAGGACCACGATGAATCACATTTCGCCCGGGAAGTGGCCGGGCGCTACGAGACCAACCACAACGTTCGCATCGTCGATCCGCAGGACTTCGATCTCGTCGAAAAGCTGGCATCGATCTACGACGAGCCGTTTGCCGATTCTTCGGCCATACCGACCTATCGGGTCTGCGAGCTGGCGCGCCAGCGCGTCACCGTCGCGCTTTCCGGCGATGGGGGCGATGAGCTCTTCGCCGGCTACCGGCGCTATCGCTGGCACGCCTACGAGCAACGGGTGCGGTCGCGGATGGCGCAGTCGATCCGCGGGCCGCTGTTCGGCTTCCTCGGGCGCACATACCCCAAGCTGGACTGGGCCCCCCAGCCCCTGCGTGCGAAAACGACGTTCCAGGCTCTCGCCCTCGACGCGGTCGATGGTTTTTTCCATAGTGTCTCAATGCTGCCGGACACGCTGCGCCGCAGTCTGTTTAGCGACTCCATGCACCGCGAACTCGCTGGCTACCAGGCGGTCGAGGTGCTGCGCGGATACATGGCCAATGCGCCGGCGGACGACGCTCTGTCTCGCGTCCAGTATGCCGATTTCAAGACCTATCTTCCCGGCGACATTCTGACCAAGGTCGACCGCGCCTCTATGGCGCATTCGCTCGAGGTCCGGGTTCCGATACTCGATCACGAGTTCATCGGCTGGGCGGCCCGAATTCCGTCGCAATTGCGGCTTAAAGGGAGGGAAGGCAAGTATATCTTCAAAAAAGCGCTTGAGCCCTATCTGCCGGAAAGTGTGTTGTACCGCGAAAAGATGGGATTTGCGGTGCCGATCAGCGCTTGGTTTCGGGGTCCTTTGAGGGGGCGGATTAGCCGGCTGGCCGATAGCGAGTTGCTGGGCGACAGCGGACTATTCGACATGGCATTTTTGCAGAAATTGGTGTCGCAACATACATCGGGATTGCGCGAAAACAGCGGTGTACTTTGGGCATTATTGATGTTTGAATCCTCCGTGGGTCGGGTTCTGGGGGCGGTGTCGTCTGACGAAGCGGCCAAAGCCGATTTAAGGATAAGGGCGGCGGGCCGTTAAGCCATGGCGGCATTTCGATGGACTGATCGGGATATTCGGCAGGCCTTCCTGGGCCTGGCTTTTATCTTCGCGGTTTTGGCGAAACCGGCCACGGCCGACGACAATGGCCTGGTCGATACCGTTGCCGAGGTCAAGAAAGGCGTGGTGGGGGTCGGGACCTTTCAGGGCATCCGTCAGCCCCAGTCCCTGCTTATGGGAAGCGGCTTCGCCATCGGTTCGGGTCTGCATGTCCTGACCAACTATCACGTCGTTGCCGACCACCTTCAGCCGGTCAACAAGGAATATCTTGTCGTCCTGGTGGGACGGGGGCAGCAATTCGAACCCCGGGAAGCCGAGGTCGTGGCCGACGACCCGGTGCACGACCTTGCTCTTCTGAAAATCTCAGGCGAGCCGCTGCCGGCGCTCGATTTGGGGAGCCGCCAGATCATGGCGCGCGAGGGCCAGGGCGTGGCGCTGACCGGCTATCCCATCGGGCCGGTCTATGGCCTCTATTCAGTCACCCACCGGGGTATCATCGCCGCCGTTACCCCCAATGTGATCCCGCAAGCCCAGGCCCGCCTCCTGGACCCAAACGTGATCAGGCAGCGCCGCTACGACGTCTATCAGCTCGATATCACCGCCTATCCGGGCAACAGCGGCAGCCCGCTCTACGATCAAGGCACGGGCCGGGTTGTCGGCATCCTGAATTCCGCCTTCGTCAAGGGAACGAAGGAAACCGCGCTGACCGACCCGAGCGGCATCTCCTTTGCCATTCCGATCAAATACGCGTTCCCGATGCTCGACCGGGCGGAAGTCTTGAAGCGATAGCGGGGGTTCGTTGGACGGGCCGTCCAACTTTTCCTAAGACTGGCGTCTACCGGAACGTAGCGCCGGCTCTCCGTCCTTACTCGTCCTCAGGCTCGGGAAGAGGGTCTTCGATCTCTTGCTTTTCGCCATCACCCCCGGCAGCGGGTGCGATGTCGTTCAGGGCATCCGCCTCCGAACCGGCAAAGAACTCTTCCTGGTGCTGCTCGTTATAGGTTTTGACGATATTTTCGTCATCAGAGAAGCGGATCAGGTTATAGCCGAAGACTACAATCAAGACCCACCCTAGAACCGCGCCGCCGACCCATACGAAAATAGAATTCCGCATGGATAGTCTGCCTGACTCGGAGGAGTTTTTTACGTTCAACATAACTACCTTCCGCGTTTTTGCCGGATTTTCTGCTGCCTGACCGGCGAAACCTACCTAACGTAGAATTTTTTATTAAAGTTAAATAATAGTTACGAACATTTGGTCGGTTTGCAAGCAGCGAAATCCGACAGTGTCGGAAAACTTCACACTTTCACCGGTTTTCAGCCGGCTACCCTACCTACAAGCAAGAACCGGGCCGGTTTTTTAGATTTCTTTTTAAATCAGTGAGTTACGCAAAAAATCGGCGGATTTCTGCGTTGTGGAGGCGCGGAAATTTCGCAAAACTGTAAAGTCTGTCGACACTTGGAGGAAACCGCCGGGGAAGAGCCGGGCCGGGGTGGTTCGCGTGTAGCTGGCCCGGTGGGGCCGGGATGTCAGTTAATGACCTCTGCATCCAGCGCGTAGCCGGCCGAGCGCACGGTTCGGATGATATCGTGATCTCCATGCTCGTTCAGAGCCTTGCGCAGCCGCCGGATATGCACATCGACGGTGCGCAGCTCAACATAAACGTCGTGCCCCCAGACCGCGTCCAGGAGTTGCTCGCGAGAGAACACGCGGCCCGGGTTTTCCAGAAAATGCCGCAACAGCCGGAACTCCGTTGGCCCGAGGTGGACCGGCTTGCCGCCCCGCGTCACCTTGTGGGCGGAGCTGTCGAGGATCACTCCGGCGTATTCCAGCGTCTTGCCGCTGAGCGCGGGGCGCACGCGCCGCAACACCGCATTGATCCGCGACGTCAGCTCGCGCGGCGAAAACGGCTTGGTGACGTAGTCGTCGGCGCCGGTATCGAGGCCGCGAATGCGGTCGTCTTCTTCGGTGCGGGCGGTGAGCATGATGATCGGGATATTGGCCGTCTCCTTGGACCGCCGCAGGCGCCGGCAAATCTCAATCCCGGACAGATTGGGCAGCATCCAATCCAACAGAATGAGGTCCGGCGGGGTTTCCTGGGCGACGAGAAGGCCTTCTTCGCCGTCGCCGACGGAGGCAATTTCCAGCCCTTCCCGCTGCAGGTTATAGGTCACCAGCTCGGTAAGGTTTTCATCGTCTTCGATAAGGAGAACGCGGGGGGTCATAGTGCTTACCGATCAATTCCGTTCGCTTCAATCCTGGTCGTCGGGGCTGACGACGGCAAAAGAGGTCTCGTCGCCCTTGGGCCGCCGTTCGTCCATCTCTTTGCCTTCGACCGCGAAATACACGATCTCGGCGATGTTGGTGGCGTGATCGCCGATGCGCTCCAGATTCTTCGCGATGAAGAGCAGATGCGTACATGGCGTGATCAGTTTCGGGTTTTCCATCATATAGGTGAGCAGTTCCCGAAACAGGCTGTCGTAGAGCTGGTCGACCCGCTGGTCCCGTTCCCAGACCTCGACGGCGCGGTCGCTGTCGCGCTCGATGAACGCGTCCAGGACATCGCGGATCATCTGCTGCGATTCCCCGGCGATGGCCGGGACCACGCTGGCCGGCGCGACCGCCTTCGAGTGGCTGAGCACGGTCGAGCGCTTGGCGATATTCTTGGCATAGTCGCCGATGCGCTCCAGCATCGATGCGGTCTTTAAGGCCGCGATGATCTCGCGCAGATCATCCGCCATCGGCGCGCGGCGGGCGATGATCTCGACCGCAAGCTTGTCGGCATCGGCTTCCAGCCGGTCGAGCCTCTGGTCGGCCGCCAGAACCTTATGCGCCAGCTCGTCATTGCGGTTGGATACCGCCTCCATGGCAGACGCGAGCTGAGCCTCGGCCATCCCGCCCATCTGGCTGATGATGGACCGCAGCTCGTTCAATTCGTCGTCGAAGGACCTGACGGTATGCTCTTGTGCCATTCCGAGAGCTCGCTTTGTCGCGGCGGCCGGGCCGCTTCTCGTCCAATCAGCCGTATCGGCCGGTGATATAGTCCTTGGTCTTTTCGTTCGACGGGTTGGTGAAGATATCGGCGGTATCGCCGACTTCCACTAAATCGCCAAGATGAAAAAACGCGGTCTTTTGGCTGACCCGGGCAGCTTGTTGCATATTGTGGGTGACGATCACAATAGCATAACGCCCGCGCAGCTCCTCGATCAGCTCTTCGACGCGTGCCGTGGCGATCGGGTCAAGCGCCGAGCAGGGCTCGTCCATCAGGATGACTTCCGGGTTGACGGCGATGGCGCGGGCGATGCACAGCCGCTGCTGCTGTCCTCCCGAAAGCGTCGTTCCGGGATTTTGCAGCCGGTCCTTTACCTCGTCCCAGAGGCCCGCCTTCTGCAGGCTGACCGACACGATCTCGTCCATCTGCGCGGTGGAGGAGGCAAGACCGTGAATACGCGGCCCGTAGGCGATATTGTCGTAGATCGACTTCGGGAAGGGGTTGGGCTTCTGAAACACCATGCCGACGCGGGCGCGCAATTGCACCACGTCGATGGACTTGTCGTAGATGTCCTCGCCTTCCAGCGTAATCGTCCCGGTCACGCGGGCCACCGGGATCGTGTCGTTCATTCGGTTCAGGCAGCGCAGAAATGTCGACTTGCCGCAGCCGGACGGGCCGATCAGCGCGGTCACCTCGTCGGAAAAGATGTCGAGATCGACGCTCTTGATCGCTTGGGCTTCCCCGTAGAAGACGTCAACGCCCCGCGCGGTCATTTTCGCCACACGCTCGGTCACTGAGGCTTCCTGTGTTTCCATAGCCGTCATGATAGACATTTTCCGCTCGTTACCAACGTCGTTCAAAGCGATTGCGCAGCCACACGGCGGTCGCGTTCATCGCGATCAGAAAGAACAGCAAGACCAGAATCGCGGCGGAGGTCTTCGCGACAAATGCCCGCTCCGCGCTGTCCGCCCAGATATACACCTGAACCGGCAACACCGTCGCCGCATCGGCAAAGCCCGACGGGATGTCGACGATAAAGGCGACCATTCCGATCATCAACAGGGGCGCGGTCTCGCCCAGTGCACGCGCCATGCCGATGATGGTGCCGGTCAGGATTCCCGGCAGCGCCAGCGGAAAGACGTGATGGAAGACGACCTGCAGCGGCGACGCGCCGAGCCCGGTCGCTGCTTCACGAATTGACGGCGGCACGGCTTTGACCGCCGAACGCGCCGCAATGATGATTGTCGGCAAGGTCATCAGCGCAAGCGTCAGCCCACCGACCAGGGGCGCCGATCGCGGCAGATTGAAGGTCGACAGGAAGACCGAAAGACCCAGCAGGCCGAAAATAATCGACGGCACCGCAGCCAGATTGTTGATGTTCACTTCGATCAGATCGGTCCAA
>JAKSBY010000721.1 GCA_022360855.1 Sphingomonadales bacterium
GATAGGCGAACCGGAGTTGTTGCGGCCGGGATTTCGGCGGCGCATCGGCCTTTCGCGCGCCGCGCTTTACATCGAACGGCTGTGGCCCGAACTGTGGCCCGCCGTGGGTGCGGTCGGGCTGTTCCTTTCCGCGTCGCTTCTAGGAGTTTGGGACAGCGTCTCCCCGGTTCTGCGCATCGCCGCCATGCTCTGTCTCGTCGTGGCCGTGGTTTGGGTCTCCCAACGAACGTTCCGACACATCGGATGGCCGTCCTTCGCCGAAGGCCGTCGCCGGCTCGAAACCGAAAACGGTACGCCGCACCGGCCGCTGCGGGCGCTCGGCGACAAACCGGCGACGCCGTTGGGTGCTCGCGAGGCCACGATGTGGCGCGCCCATCGCCGCCGTATGCAACGGGCCGCGGAGGGAATCGGCTCGCGCCCGCCCCGTGCCGGCCTTTTGGCCGCCGATCCACGCGCCTTTCGGGTCGCCATCGCGATCGCGCTCCTGGTCGGCCTGGTCGTTGCCGGCCGCGAGGCGCCGGACCGTATCGCCGCCGGCTTTTCGCTGGATATGGGCGGTTCTCCGCGCACGGTGCTGATCGATGCCTGGATCACACCGCCCGACTATACGGGCCGCGCGCCGATCGCGCTGCTTTCGGTGAGCGACGGCGCGGTCGCGGAGGCGGGCGAGGGCGCGCTCTTGCGGGTGCCCGAACACTCGGTGGTTTCGGTGCGATTGAGCGGCGGCTCGCGGTCGCCGCATCTTGTCATCGGCGAAGACGAGCACCCCTTTACCTCGACAGCCGACGGCGTACACGAAATCGAGCAGCCTATAACCGGCGGCGCGGAATTGGCCATCCATCAGGGCGGCACGGTCCGCGCGCGCTGGCCCCTCGACGTCGTTGCCGATATGCCGCCGACGGTCGAGTTCACCGAAACGCCGACGCCGACGCCGCGCCAGGCACTGCGAATCGACTATGGCTTCGACGACGATTATGGCGTCGAAAAGGTGGTTCTCGGCATCGAGAAGCTGGGCGAGGGGAGAGCGACTGTGCTGGAGATCGAGCTCTCCGGCGGGCCGACCCGCGACGGCGCTGCACAGCTGACGGCGTTTGAGGATTTGACGCCGCATCCCTGGGCCGGATTTCCGGTCACAGCCCGCCTCACCGCCGTCGATGCCAATGGCGGCGTGGGCGTGAGCGGCAAGCAGCAATTCCGCCTGCCCGAGCGCGACTTCACCCATCCGGTGGCGCGTCAGCTTATCGCCAACCGCCGCGAGCTCATCCGGGAGCCCGAAAACCGTGCCGGGCCGGCGCGCAACCTCGCTGCCATTGCCAAGGCTCCGGACAGCTTCGATCATGATTTGACGGTCTTCTCGGCGCTGCGTGTCGCCTATTGGCGGCTGAAATGGGAAGAGCGGGGTTTCGCCGTCGATGAGGTGATCAAGCTCCTGTGGGATACGGCGCTGCATCTGGAGGACGGCCGCGCGGCCGTGGCCGAGGCCGAACTGAGGCGCGCCTTCGAAGAGCTTCAGGAGGCGCTGCAGTCGGGCGCCGAGGGCAGCGCGATCGACGAGATGATGCGCCAGATGCAGGAGATGATGGCCAACTTCATGGCGGCGGAGGCGGCGCGCTACGACGAGCCGCCGATGGCCTTGCCGGAAGGCCGGGTCCAGGCCATCGACGGCGATATCCTCGAGCGCATGATGGAACAGATCCGCGAATTGGCGGCGGCCGGCCAGCAGCAGGCGGCGCTCGACATGCTGCGCCAGCTGCAGCAGATCATGGAGAATCTGACGCGCGGCCAGGCGATGACCGAGGAAGAGTATGAAAGGCTGATGCAGGCCAACGAGGCGGCCGGGCGTCTTGACGAACTCGCCGCGGATCAGCGCGACCTTCTCGAGCGGACGTCGCGGCGCTCGTTCCTCAATCGCTTGCGGGAGCAAAGCGGCGAGCGCACGGTTCCCCTGGACAGCCTCGCCGAAAGCCAGGACGGCTTACGCGGGATGCTGGAAGGCATCCAGTCAAGTCTGGAGGAAGCGGGTTTTGGCCAGTCGGACAAGCTGGATCAGGCGGGCCGCGCCATGGGCGAGGCGTCCGACCTGTTGCGTCAGGGCAGCGGGCGCGACGCGATGGACGCGGAAGCCAAGGTGCTCGACGCGCTCGAGGAAGCGCGCCAGGCGCTGGAAGAGGCGCTTGAGGAAGCCATAGGCCGTGGGCTTGCGGGCGGTGGCGGGACCGACCCTCTGGGACGGCCGCTGCCTGCCGGCGCGCGCTATGAGCTCCCGTCCGGCGAGGATCTCCAGCGCGCCCACGAAATCATGCGGCTGTTGCAGGAGCGGGTCTCGGATCCCGAGCGATCCGATGTCGAGCGCGAATACCTCCGCCGGCTATTGCGACGGTTTTAGAGCCGGACGGCTTCCTCATACCAGGGCGCCGGTGATCAGCGTGTCGGCCGCGCGTTTGGCGCGGCGCGCGGCGATCGGCGCCGAGGACACCTGGGCGATGGCCGTGGCCCCTTCAAGCAGCAGCATGAGCTGTTCCGCCAAGCCATGCGGGTTCCTGGCGCCGGCGTTGCCCGCGAGCTTCTCGATATAAGCGAAAATGCCTTGTTTGGCCGCTGCTGCCGCTTTGTGAACATCATGCCCGGCATCGGCAAACTCGGCACAGGCGTTAATGAAGAAGCAGCCGGCGAAATCCCCGGCCGAAAACCAGTCGCCGTAAAAGTCGAACAAGGCGAGAAGACCACCCCTCGGGCTTTCCGCGCGGGTCTCGACCCACTGCATGAGCGCGGTGAGAAAACGGTCGCTCTTTTCTTCCACGGCTGCCACCGCCAATTCGTCCTTGGAGGCGAAATTGTTGTAGAGCGTCATCTTGGCAACGCCCGCCTCCTTCAGGATCGTATCGATGCCGGTGGCATGAAAACCGTTTCTGCCGAACAGCCGGATCGCCGTGTCGATCAGTTCATCGCGCTTGGATCTCTTCTCTTGAACCGCCGCCATGACCGCCTCCGGTGAGTTAGAGAGACAAACCAGTCTGTTCTTAACATAGCCCCAATGAGGCGTCAAATCAAGCCCCGCCGGAAGCAAGGACACGCCGGCCGAAAAAGTTCTGCGGAAAAGCTTGAAATACAGGTCGGTCTGTCTATATGAGGTGGCGACGATACAGATCATGCGGTTCGGTGATCGTCGCTGTCTTGCCGGATCGCGGACTCAAACAATGGAGAACTCCCATGGCACGACTGAATCCCGTTAATGTCGACGCGGCCCAAGGCAAGGCCAAGGACCTGCTGGATGGCGTTAAGAAAGCCATCGGCGCGACGCCCAATCTGATCAAGACCTTCGCCCTTTCGCCGGCCGTCCTCGAAGGGTATCTCGGCTTTTCCGGCGCACTTAAAGGTGCCTCGCTGAACGCTGAACTGCAGGAGCAGATCGCGCTCGCCGTCGCCGGCCTCAATGGCTGTGACTACTGTGCCTCGGCGCATACCGCCATTGGCGGCAGCCTCGGTGTTTCGGCCGACGAGCTCGCTCTGAACCTCAAGGGCGCGGCCAGCGACCCGGCGGTGGACGTGGTGCTGAAATTCGCCCGCTCCATCGTCGAGACCAAGGGCTTCGTGTCCGATGACGACATCGCCCGCGTGCGCGCCGCCGGCTATTCGGACGCCGCGATCGCCGAGGTCGTCGCCGCCGTGGCGCTGAACTTCTTCACCAACACCTTCAACCATGTTGCCGGCACGGAAATCGACTTTCCCGTCGTCCGCGCGCGTGGGGAGGCCGTTGCCGCGTAAGCGGCGCTCTTCGCCTTTCTTCGTCTCTCTCCCCCCTTTGGCCCGCCATTTTCGGATGGCGGGCTTTTTTTTGCCGCGCTCCCGGTTTAAGAGTGCGTGTCTCAGGTGGGGCCCGTAGCTCAGTTGGTCAGAGCGGGCCGCTCATAACGGCTTGGTCGCAGGTTCGAGTCCTGCCGGGCCCACCACCCTTCGCGTGGCTTACGCGATGACCGCCTCCATCTCGATAAATCGATAAAATAGATTAATATTTCTTAACTAATCAATTTTACAAATAAATCTCCCTCGTCATAGGGTTTTGCACCCTAATTCGAGGAGAGGTTCCCATGCTCAAACGAACATTGTCCCTCACGGCCGTCGTGATGGTCGGACTGTCATCGCTCGTCCCGGCCAATCTCGTGCTAGCCCAGGAAGCCGTGGCAACGAACGAATACTGGTGGCCGAACCGGCTCGACCTCGATCCCCTCCGCCGGGATCTCGATGCGTCCGACCCGGCCGGTCAGGACTTCGACTACGCTGCCGCGTTCAATGCGCTTGATCTGGACGTCGTGAAACAGGACCTGGTGACGCTGATGACCACGTCGCAGGACTGGTGGCCCGCCGACTTCGGCCACTATGGGCCGTTTTTCATCCGCATGTCCTGGCACAGCGCCGGCACCTATCGCACATTTGACGGGCGCGGCGGCGCCGATGGCGGTATGCAGCGCTTTGCGCCGCTGAACAGTTGGCCCGACAACGCCAACCTCGACAAGGCGCAGCGGCTGTTGTGGCCGGTAAAGCAGAAATACGGCCGCAGCATTTCATGGTCGGACCTGATGGTGCTGGCCGGCACCGTCGCCATGGAGTCGATGGGTTTCAAGACTCTTGGGTTCGCCGGTGGCCGCGAAGATGCCTGGCAGCCCGAAGAGGTCTATTGGGGCCCCGAGGGCGAATGGCTCGGCAGCGAACGCCACACCGGCGACCGTCAGCTCGAACGGCCGCTCGGCGCGACCCGGATGGGCCTGATCTACGTGAACCCGGAGGGGCCGAACGGCGTGCCCGATCCGCTCGCCGCGGCGCGCGATATCCGTCAGACCTTCGGCCGCATGGCGATGAATGACGAGGAAACCGTCGCGCTTATCGCCGGCGGGCACACATTCGGCAAGGCCCATGGTGCGGCGGATCCATCCAAATATGTCAGCGTTGAGCCGGAAGCTGCGGGTCTTGAGCTGCAAGGCCTGGGCTGGAAGAGCAGCTATGGCAGCGGTAAGGGCGCCGATACGATCACCAGCGGACTCGAAGGCGCCTGGACCGTAAACCCGACCGCCTGGACCCATAACTATCTCGAAAACCTGTTCAATTTCGAGTGGGTGCAGAGCAAGAGCCCCGCGGGCGCGATCCAGTGGGTTCCCAAAGAAGACTATGCGTCGGAACTCGTCCCCGACGCCTATGACCCCGACAAGTTCCACGCCCCGATCATGTTCACCACCGATCTGGCGCTGAAATTTGATCCCGCCTACCGCGAGATTTCGGAACGCTTCCTGAACAATCCGGAAGCGTTCGAGCTCGCCTTTGCCAAGGCCTGGTTCAAGCTGACCCATCGCGATCTGGGCCCGCGTTCGCGCTATCTCGGCGCCTTGGTGCCGGAAGAGCAGATGATCTGGCAGGATCCGGTACCGGTCGTCGATCACGAGCTGGTCGGCGCGCGCGACGTGGCGAAGCTCAAAAAGCGGATCATGGCGTCGGGCCTGTCCGTCTCCGAACTGGTGAGGGTGGCCTGGGCGTCGGCATCGAGCTTCCGCGGCACCGACATGCGCGGCGGCGCGAACGGCGCGCGGGTTCGCCTGGCGCCTCAGAAGGACTGGACCGCCAACGATCCGGACGAGCTCGCCAGGGTTCTTGCGGCCCTGGAGAGTATCCGGCGAGACTTCAATGGCTCCGGCTCGGGCGGTAAGGATATCTCTCTCGCCGATCTGATCGTTCTTGCCGGCGCCGCCGGGCTCGAGCAGGCCGCCAAACAGGCCGGCATCGATGTCGAGGTTCCCTTCGTACCCGGCCGGACCGATGCGTCGCCGGAGATGACCGATGCCGACTCCTTTGACGTGCTCAGGCCGACGGCCGACGGCTTCCGCAACTACTTCGAGGGCGGCAACCCGAGGTCGCCCGCCGAAATGCTCGTCGAGAAAGCGTCCATGCTGACCCTTTCGGTGCCTGAGATGACGGTGCTGGTCGGCGGCATGCGTGCCCTGAACGCAAATGCGGACCAGTCCCGGCACGGCGTATTCACCGATCGGCCTGGTACCTTGAGCAATGATTTCTTCGTCAATCTGCTGGACATGTCCACCGATTGGAGGAAATCGGCCGATGCCGAAGGCGTCTATGCGGGCTATGACCGCGCCACGGGCTCGATGCGGTGGACGGCAACGCCCGTCGACCTGATCTTCGGCTCGAACTCGGAGCTCAGGGCGGTCGCGGAATACTACGCCACTGCCGGCTCCCAAGAAACATTCGTCAATGACTTCGTCGCGGCGTGGACCAAGGTGATGAACCTGGGACGCTACTGACCGACGATGCGCCGCGGCCGATAGCGCGGCCAACCCAACTCTTAGAAGCCATCCCCACGGGGATGGCTTTTTTTGTTGTCAATCTCGATGGCAGCTTGACGGCCTTTCTACCTCTCGCAGCCGTTATGCGCGACGCGGTTGCGGCCGAGGCGCTTGGCCTCATAGAGGGCCGCGTCGGCGCGGCGCAGGGCGTCGTTGATGTGGTGGTCGGAACAGCACAGCTCGGTGGCGCCGATGCTCACGGTAAGGTCGACCTCCCGGCCGCGGTTCCATCCCGACTCCGCTTCGATCATCGATCGCAGCCTTTCGCCGATGGTCCGCGCCTCTGCGAGCGGTGCTTCGGGCAGGAGAATGGCGAATTCCTCGCCGCCGAGGCGCCCCGCAATGTCGGCCGAACGCAATGAGGCACGGCAAATCAGCCCGACAACCCGCAGGATTTCGTCGCCGGAATGGTGGCCATGGGAATCGTTGATAGCCTTGAAGTGATCGATATCGATCTGCAGGATGCCGAGCGGGCGGGCATAGCGCCTGGCACGCTCGTATTCGCCCTGCGCCTTGGTCATGAAGGCGCGGCGGTTGTCGAGCCCGGTCAGGGGATCGGTATTGGCCAGCCTGGCGAGTTCCTCCGCCATCGTCTTTTGCTGCGTGATGTCGCGCTCGATGGCGCCGAAATGGGTGATCTTGCCGTCGGCATTGTGGAGCGGAAAGATGCTCATATCGAGCCAGTATTCGGCCCCGTCCTTGGCGTAGTTTAGAATTTCGACCCGAACGGGCTCGCGCCTCTCCAGGGCTTCGCGCACCTTTTGTCGCGTCTTGGCGGACGTCTTGGGGCCTTGCAGAATGCGTGGCGTACGGCCGACGATTTCCTCTTCCGTGTAGCCCGTGAGATTGAGCAACGCCTGATTGACGTAAACGATCCTCGGTCCTGGCTCGTCGGACGGCTCGACTTCGGTGACGATGACAATATCGTTGGCGTTGGCCACGATGGCCTTGAAAAAATGAAGATCCGGGGGCTCCGGCATGGGCGCGGATAGGAACTCGGCCGAGGGTAATTGCGGTCTCATACAGTGCCTCGCTCCGGGAGGAGTTTGGAACCAGATGCAGTGCACCCCATCGGCACCCTGATGGCGCAACGGTACGACGGAAAATCCTAATTTTTTGGAAATTTGGGTTGAATCTCTGCGCCACCCGCGCGGGCCGGCCATTCGTTCATCGATATGGCCGATCTTCTCCTTGTGCCGTCATCTGATTGGTTGATGATAGGTTGATAGCGTCGAAGCCGAAAAGATTGGGAATTGCCCGTGTCTGATATCACGATCCGGCCCGCCAACGAGGCTGACGTGCCGCTTATCCTTCGGTTCATCCGCGAACTCGCGATCTATGAGAAACTGGAGCACGAGGTCGTCGCCACGGAGGACGGCTTGCGCACCACGCTTTTTGGCGTCAAGCCAGCGGCCGAAGTGCTCATCGCATCTTTGCGGGGCGAGCCGGTCGGCTTCGCGCTTTTCTTCAGCAATTTTTCCACCTTTCTCGGCCAGGCCGGTCTCTATCTCGAGGACCTCTACGTGGTGCCCGAGGCGCGCGGCAAGGGAGCCGGTCTGGCGCTCTTGCGGGAGCTGGCCAGGATCGCCATTGCCCGAGGTTATGGCCGCCTGGAATGGTGGGTGCTGGATTGGAACCAGCCTTCCATCGATTTCTACAAGGCGCTCGGCGCCGAGCCCATGGACGACTGGACCGTCTACCGGCTTGGCGGCGAGGCTATGCAGCGGTTGGCAGCAGGGAGTTGATATCCGCCGGGCCTGGCTTAAGTTTAAACGACGACAGACCAAGAGGAGGGGAGAAATGGACAAATACACGATGGTCGTGGCGATCGTCGCCATCGTCATGGCCGCGACGGTAGTCAAAGCCTTCGCCAGGCGCCCGGCCAAAAAGGCCGACTCGGAGGACTTCGTGGAGCGCGCCACCTATGAGGAGGCGCTGGGCAAGATCGAAAAGCTCGAAGACCGCATCAAGACTCTGGAACGCATTGTCACGGACCGCAAGGCGAGCCTCGCCGAGGAGATCGAGCGCCTGTGACCCAGCCCGACAAGGCCGCCCAATATGCCCAGGCCGCGCGGGACATCCGCGCCGTCCTCGACGGCGAGCCCGACCGCACCGCCCGCATGGCCACGGTGGCGTCGATGCTCAC
>JAKSBY010000081.1 GCA_022360855.1 Sphingomonadales bacterium
CTGACATCGCGCCGGATCAGCTTGCGCCATTCATCCCCTTACGATCGGTCGATCGACGGCCTTACAGGCAGACGCCACTGACGGAGGCCGAGAAGGCGGCGTTGGACGCGGCGGTCGGCCCTGAATTCGTCGTGCACTGGTATGAGGCCCGCGCTGAGCGGCAGGCCCACGCCAGGCTCAACGGTCTGGCAACGCGGCTCAGGCTCAGCATTCCCGAATGCCGGCGCGTTCATCGCGACGTAGTTCGCCAGGAGGCTTTTCCCAGCGAGGGAATGCCTGCAAAGTCGATCGGCCTCGATCCGCTGACCACACGGCTGATGCCCTGGGTGAACGGCGCCTGGTGGCGTACAAAGCTGCTCAACCGGTATCTCGGCGGGGCCTGGTTTGCCAGCCTGCAACTGGATTACCGGACGGGGATGGCTTGTGCGGCGCATTTTGCCGTTACATGGCCGGAGCCGCCCGATACATCGCGCAGTCCAACCGACTGGATCGCGGCGGGACGGGCGATGCAGCGGTTCTGGCTGGAGGCGGAGCGGATCGGGCTGGTTCTTCAGCCGAGCTTTGCACCATCGTGCTTCGCGCAACTCGCGGGAAGCGGTGAAGTATTCTCGTCAGCCGGCTGGGCCTCGAAGCAGGCGGCGGCGATCGCCGAACGATTCCAAAAGACGGTCGGCACCGGCGAGACGGCTGTGGCATTCCTCGGTCGCATCGGCTTTCCAAAGTCCGCTCCCGTGCCATCTCGCTCTCTGCGCCGCCCGCTGCGCGACCTCACTGGTACTTAAGGGGGAAAGCGTTGCCGCAAAAGAAGAACGGCGGCCCGAAGGACCGCCGTTCAGCCGCTCTAGCAGCGGGAATAAGGAGGATTGTTTAGGCCTTGCGGCGGCGCTGGCTAGCGGCGCCAAGACCCAAGAGCCCGAGACCCAACAGGCCAACCGTACCCGGTGCGGGAACGAGGAAGAGGGAGACATTGCCATCGAAGTTGTCTTCGAAGGGGAAGCCACCCGGGCCTGTAAAGATCGTATTCGGCAGCAGGATGTTACCGGAACCGCTCATCTGGCTGATCGGCGTGCCCGACAGACCCCAGAACTGGACGGTGTAGGCAAAGTTGAAATTCCCGCCGCTCACGCCAGGCAGAGGCGGAAAGGCCGACAGATCGGTTTCGCCGGTATAAGCCTGACCGTCGGTTCCGCCGACGACACTAGCGGCCGCCACCAACGAGCCGTCCGCAGCATTGCCGATGGCCGTCAAAGCGTCCTGGAGCACCAGATCAAGATCGCCGGCCGTGTCCTCAAACAGCAGCAGCATGGGCGCAGTGCCAAGACCGGCCGTCGGGCCGACCGTGATATCAACGCCGAAAATGGTCAGGAAGTCGGCCGCGGCCGAGGTGCTCGGACCCAAGGTCACGACGCCGCTGGTGGGTGTCCCAAGAGCCGGAATCAGAGTGATGCCGGTGATCTCCTGGAGAACCACGCCGGTCAATTCCGAACCGGTCGATGAAACCGCCGTTCCGTTGACATTCTCGATGCTCACGACGGTGGCGATGAGGTCGCCCGTCGCCATCGTGCCCGTTACCAGGTCAAAACCGGTGAAGGGGGAAGTCGGCGTGCCGCCCGTGCGACGCAGCACGAAGTCGCCGCTCAGATCGTCAAAGGCATTCGCGCCGTTCGTCAAAAGGCTGCTCACACTCGCCTGTGCGCCGCCTGCAATGGCAACCGCCAGGCCAATGCCCGCGGCAACCGTCGAAATCTTTTTAAAGAAACCCATTGTTCTTACCTCCTTAAATCTCCAAGCCCCGCTGCTACTCTGGCCTTTTGGGGCCGCTTTGGAGCTACGCTCAATCCCTCTTATCTCAAGACGTATCCACCCGATAATCGGAATTTGTCCCTCAACATGCACATACCGTGCCAGTTTTGGAAAATCGTTTAATATCAAAGAGTTACTGCTCTATATAGGGGGTGGGACGTGTCCCCGCGACCGGAACTGTAAAATCCTCCGACAGCATTTTCGACGAAATGCCGCCCGAATGCACAAGGTGAATCGCGCCATTTGCCGGCTGGAAGCAAAAAACCTTTTTAATTCAATTAGTTAACCGAACCAGCGTCGGCAAAAGGCCGAAAGCCCTGAATGTGTAAGAAATTCCGACACCGGGGTGGCGCGCCTCAAGCCACCCGAGGAATTGTGCCCGGTTTCAGGCGGTTGTAAAGCCTACCGGCCCCACAACAGTGCCTCTTCGCGGGCGCGCCGAAAGCCGGGCAGGCAGAGCCAGAGCAGCAGCAATGCCAACGGCGCCATGATTAACGCCTTGGCGCTGAGCGAATATCTCAGGTCGGCCGGATCGGCGAAGACGAAATCGGTCAGGAACCCGACAAAGGGCGGCCCCAGCCCGAGTCCGATAATGTTGATCACGAACAAATAGACCGCCGAGACCAACCCGCGCATCTGGTTCGGCGTGATCGCCTGCAGGCTTGCGGCGGCGGTGCCGAACGGGAACGCGGCAAATGTGACGGCAATTGCCAGGACAATCGTCGCCGAGGTCTGGTCGGGCATCAGCGGAAACAGCGCGCCGGCCGGAAGCTGCCC
>JAKSBY010000191.1 GCA_022360855.1 Sphingomonadales bacterium
ATAGCCGGGGTGATGGACGATCGGCGGCAGCATGATGCGAGTGTGGCGCTCCTTCGAGACGATTTCCAGTGGTCTGCTACGCCGCGGCGCCCGGTTTGGTTCAGCGGAGCCATGGCCATTCTGGTCAAGACATCGGTCTCCCAACTCCTTAGATTGACGTCTCATATCGGTTCGGCACCGGCCCGCTCCCCCACCCGACCACCCGATGATACTTCCGTGCGGTGCCAAGGTCCGACATTGTGTGGGGGAGCGGGCCGGCGATGTCCTTTAAGTCGAAGACTTTCAGAAGAGCTCATGTCAGACGTTGCGTCTCCTCCCGTCCTGAACCCGCACCGGCGCATCTGGGCCGTGGCCGGGCCGGCGATTGCGTCCAACACCTCCGGGGCGCTGGTCGGCGTGGTCGATACCTGGGCGATCGGGCATTTGCCGAGCCCGCTCTTCCTGGCCGCGGTCGCCATCGGCGCCTTCATCTTCCATTTCGTCTATTGGGGGCTCGGTTTTTTGCGCATGGGGACGACCGGGCTCGTGGCCCAGGCCCATGGCGCGCGCGACGAGTCCCGGCTGTTGCGCATCACGTTGCGCGCCATCGCGCTCGGCCTCGTCTTCGGCGCGCTCGTCCTGGCGCTGCAACGGCCCTTGCTGGCCGGGAGCTTCCTGTTCTTCCAGCCGACGGCCGAGCAGGCGCCGCTGGTCGACCTCTACTATTCGATCCGCATCTGGGCGGTGCCGGCCATGCTCATCAAGCTCGGCATCGTCGGCATGCTGATCGGCACCCAGCGGGCGACCATCGTACTCGGCATCGAGCTCATCCTCAGCGTCTCCAACGCAGGCCTTACCATCCTGTTCGTGGTCGGCTTCGGGTGGGAGATCCGGGGCGTGGCCTCGGCGAGCCTGATCGCCGAATGGCTCGCCGCCGTCGTCGCGCTCGTCATCGCCGCGCGGTTGCTCGGCGCCGGGCCGCTCCTGGCCGCCGCCCGCGACCGGGCGTTCTGGCGGCTCTCCGCCTTCCGCGGCATGCTGGCGGTGAACGCCTTCATCTTCGTGCGCACGCTGCTCTTGCTCGCCGCCTTCGCGATCTTCCTGAAGGTCGGCGGGTCGCTGAGCCCGGTCATCCTGGCCGCCAACCACGTATTGATGAACTTCATCACCCTGGCGGCGCTGGGGCTGGACGGCGTGGCGTTCGCGGCGGAGGCGCTGGTCGGAGAAGCGAAGGGCGAGGGCAACCGGCGGCTCTTCGCCCGCTGGGTCAGGCTGACCAATTTCTGGGCGGTCGGCCTCTCGGTCGGCTACGCGCTCGCCTACTGGCTCCTGGGCGCCGAGATCGTCAATGCCTTTACCGACCTCCCCGAGGTCCGCGCGGCGGCCGGGCCGCAACTCCTCTGGTTCGCCGCCATCCCGGTCATCGCGGTCTGGTCCTATCAGTATGACGGCATCTTCATCGGCGCGACCTGGACCCGGGAGATGCTGTGGACCATGGCAATTGCGTTTACCGCCTATCTGATCGCGCTCAAATTCGCCGTGCCCGCCTGGGGCAATGCGGGCTTGTGGGCGTCGTTCACCATCTTCCTGGCCACGCGCGGGCTGGCCCAGGCGGTGTGGTACCCGTTCCTGGAACGGCAGATCGCACGGCCGGCACCCGAATAGGTCGTGCTCCAGCCGCGCCGATGTCAGGAGCCGCCTAGCAGGAATTCCAGCCGCGCATCCGCCCGCGACGGCGCGATTTCGAGAATTTCCGCGCTGACCACCTTCTCCGCCACGAACGGATCTTCGGCCACCCGGCCCTCGAGCTCGGCCAGGGATGTGTTATGCGCCAGGACGGCGCCGCCCAGACCGGGCTGAAGGCTGCCGGCCATCAGGAAGACGCCGTCGTCAAAGCCGCGTGCGAGCCAGTCTTTATGGTCCTGCATGAGCTGGCCGGCCTGGCCCTTGTTGTCTGAAAATCTGAGGAGCACGACGAACATCGGCTTTTCTCCCATCGTTCTGCGCTGCGTCATTGCAGCCCGTCCTTGCGGACGGCGACGAACCTTAGAGCAATTTGATGCCAAATTCTGACACCCAATTTGCCGAGTAGTTGAGAGCCGAGTAAACGATTGTCACCCGCCGACTTGATCGGCGGGTCCATTTTAGAGCAGTTTCTTCTTAAGGGCGTTCAGTCGCCACGCGGGCGGTTTCTTCTTAGGGGCGTTCAAGCGCCACGCAGGCTCCTCGCAAAGGCTCGGGCGCGCGGTTGCGCTTGCCAGCGACGCGTGATCGCGTCGCTGGAGGGTGCCCCTAAAAGTCCGCACCGTGTTCCCCCCCCCTCACCCCTCCCCTCTCCCTTGAGGGGCAGGGGAATCGCATATGGATTTGTCTTGCGTTTTGATGGGATAAGGCTTCGATTGTCGTGCGTTCTCTCGAAGGAGCGCCTGACAGATGTTTTCGAGCCTTCCCGACCCCCGCGCTTCGAATGCGCGCCATCGCCTGTCCGACTTGATGTTCAGCGCCCTTGCGGCGAGTCTTTGCGGGGCTCAGTCGGCGGTCGACTATGCCCAGTTCGCCCGCTCCAAACAGGGTTTTTTGGAAGGCTTTCTCGGTCGGTTCGATCCCCCGAGCCATGACACGTTCAGCCGTGTCTTCCGCCGCCTTGACCCCGAAGCCTTTGCCCAGG
The DNA here is from genome assembly GCA_022360855.1 of Sphingomonadales bacterium. GTDB lineage: Bacteria > Pseudomonadota > Alphaproteobacteria > Sphingomonadales > JAKSBY01 > JAKSBY01. The sequence goes on from JAKSBY010000191.1 coordinate 2,648, forward strand.
CGTTTGCCAGGGGCTTTGCCGTGGCTCTCGGGGAGGATGTTATCGCCCTCGACGGCAAGGCCATGCGCCGTGCCTATGACGCCGGTGGACGCGCTTGGCCGCCGATCATCGTCTCGGCTTGGGCGGCCGAGGCCCGCCTGGTGCTCGGGGCGCTGAAGGCCGAGGCGCGTCCCGGTGAAGGCGAGGCGCGCACGGCGGTGCGCCTGATCGGCCTGTTGGACCTCGACGGCGCGCTGGTTACGGGCGATGCGCTGCATTGCACGCGCGACATGACGGCCGCCATACGGGCGCGCGGAGGCGACTATGTCCTGGCCCTGAAGGGCAATCGCGGGCCGCTCAAGGCCGCCGCACAGACAGTGCTGGCGAACGCAAGCAAGGCGGATGCGGCGCGCACCGAAGAGACCAGCCACGGCCGACGGGAGACCCGTACGGCCAGGGTTGCCGCAATCGGGGAAGGCGCGGAGCGCCACGGCTTCGCGGGCCTCAGCCATGTCGCCGAGATCACCGCCGTCCGTGACGGCGGCGCGCCAACCCGGCGCCTGTTCATATCGTCGCGCCAACTCGACGCCGCCGACATGCTCGCCGTCACACGCGCCCATTGGACCGTCGAAAACAACCTGCACTGGAGCCTCGACGTGATCTTCGGCGAAGATCAAGTCCGCGCCCGAAAAGACCACGCCCCAGCCAACATCGCCCTCATGAACCGGCTCGCCAAAACACTGCTCAAGCGCATCGACGATCCCAAAACATCCATCCGACGACGCATCAAAAGATGCGCATGGGAAGATAACTATCTCACCAATGCACTCACCCATATGCGATAGCCCTGCCCCCTCGGGGAGAGGGTCAGGGTGAGGGGGCAGTTAAGAGGCGAATCCTCGGACTAACCCTTGGACAACTGGAAGGTCAGGGTGCCGTCCTCTTCCTCTCGCGCCATCAGAAGCGTGTGACCGTTTGATTCGCAGATCGCCGGCAGATTGCGCACCGCGTCGCGATCGGTCGTCTTCACCTC
>JAKSBY010000470.1 GCA_022360855.1 Sphingomonadales bacterium
AATCTGGAAAGCCCTGATGTATTGATGATTCCTATCGGAGGCAGGGCGATCCACAACACGATGGATGAAGCGGAAGCATTGCAAGCAGTAGAAATCATCAAACCTCGCCTGGTGATCCCGTGCCATTACAATTGCCCGGCATTGTTTACCAGCAACTATAATCCTGCGGATGACTTGAAGTTCAAGAGTGGAGTAGAGAAGTTAGGATTCAACTGTGAGCTTTTACGTAGCGGGGATTCCGTATTGATCTGAGTCCACTTCGCTTGGGATTCAGAGTGAACTAGAGGGGGATATCAATTTGATGGTGCCCAGACGGACGGTACTTAAAGTTCTCCAGTCGCTGAGAACTATTGAACAATAAACCAGAATAGAGTGCGGTAAGATTTATGTACCACCGCGAAGGGTTTTCAGTAGATGCGTTGACCGATTCTCTAATTAGATCAATGCTTTGCTGGCATGAAATCAGAGTATGCCAAGAAGTGTGCTATGAATCTATCGATAACGGCTGCGTAGAACTACTGTATTTTTACTCTGGTCTTTCCCCAGTTTTTCGGACACGGTTAGTGGTTACACGTGTGTTGTTCATAGTTGTCTGGACTCAGGTAGTTTAGCGCTGAGTGCCGGCGTTTCCGATTGTAGAACAACTCGATATAGCTGAAGATACTCGCTCTTGCTTCATCATGGTTGCGATAATCCTCAAACACGACCCACTCTGTCTTGAGTGAGTGGTAAAAGCTCTCCATCGGGGCGTTGTCCCAGCAATCGCTTTTTCGGCTCATACTGCAGACAATGCCATGGTCTCTCATCAGCTGCTGGTACTCCCTGGAGACATAGGGCTTCCCTCGGTCCGAGTGCAGGACCACACCCTTCACCTCGCCCCGTTGGGCTATCGCCATCACCAGCGCATCTGAGACTAGCCGGGTGGAGTTACGGTTACTCATCGACCAGCCGACCAGCTTGCGTGAGTAGAGGTCCATCACCGTGGCCAGGTACAGCCAGCCTCGGCGGGTCACGATCCCAGTGACATCAGAGACCCACTTCTCATTGGCTCTGACCGCCTTAAAATCCCGCTCCAGCCGATTCGGCGCCACAGGCTGGTTGTGCCTGGAGTTCGTCGTCACCACGAAACGGCGATGGACTCTCGACTGAATGCCCCTGCGCCGCATCAGCAACGCCACCGTATTCTTCCCAACTACCTCACCCAGGTCTTTCAGTTCCCTATGAATGCGGGGTGAGCCATAGATCCGTTTAGTCCGCTGATGGATCGACCGGATCTTCTCCGTCAAATCCCGATGCCGTATCGCTCTGGCACTCTCCGGCCGATCTATCCAGCTGTAATACCCCGACCGTGAAACCTCCAACACCCGGCACATCCGATAAATCCCAAACTGCGTTCTGTGCGCATGAATAAACTCATACTTCACTTGAGGTCTCGCGCAAAGAACGCCGCGGCCTTTTTTAGAATCTCATTCTCCTCCCTCGCCTCAGCAAGCTCCTGCTTTAAACGGGCATTCTCAGCAGATAGCCTATCCTTGGAACGGCGATTATTGCCTCTGCCAGGAAAAGCACCTTCTCCCTTGCTGTCCAGCTCTTCTTTCCAGTGATACAGCTTGTTCCGCGGTATACCCAGCTCCCGGGCGAGATCACTTGCCGACTTCTCACCCACATCCAACTGGCGCACCGCCTCTCGTTTGAACTCCGCTGGGAACGTTCTTCTTTTCATCTGACACTCCTTCTGGGAACATTGTCCCTATTAGCAAGTGTCCGTCAAACCGGGGTAGGTTCACTCTGACCCCTTAATTTGTGTCTTGCGAAAAGGCGGTTGCGATATAGAAATGATGTACCAGTAATCTATTTCGGTTTGAAGTAGTGATTTGTCAGTACTTTTTCCTGTCCCCTTTCATTCCCGTGGATATCTATACAAGAC
>JAKSBY010000792.1 GCA_022360855.1 Sphingomonadales bacterium
GCATGGCAGTCCCTGGAGTTTTTGCAATCACTGATCCAGATAATTTTTCCTTCTGCCAGCATTCGCCCCTTCTGGTTCGATTTCAGTTTCAATCTCAACGTAGTGGTTATTGTTGTAGCGCTCATGCTGATTCTATGGCTAATCTCGGGGGTCTTTGCGGCGTGGAGAGTGTCGAACAAGGACATTGCTACATCTATTAACAACGATGCGCGGGGAAGTACGTCAAAACAGAGTAATCGAGTGAGCCGATTTCTGGTGAGCGTGCAAGTCGTACTTTCGTTCTTTCTACTGGTATTAAGCGGTAGCTTCCTGGCAATTTTTCAGGGAGAAGCTTCGAGAGCGTATGAACAGGAAAATTCAGACAGGATTGTCTCGGGCATGATTTCTCTAAATCCCGATAGATATGGTAGTAGCTCACAACAACAGCTCTATCGGGACCGGTTAAGACAGGAGTTATTGCGGGTTGATGAGGTAGAGAGTGTAACCTTCGCCGCGGCGCTAGCCGGCGATGGGTCCGAACGAATACGAGTGGCCCTGGATTTTGATTCCCCCTCAGATCTCGAGTCTGCACCGATCAATGCAGTCAACTGGGTGGAGCCGGGCTTCTTCAGTTCACAAGGATTTATCGTAAGCGAAGGGCGGCAATTCAACCGGCTGGATACCTCCGAATCTTTACCTGTCGTCATTGTTGATACTGCATTCGTTGAGGCCTATGGCTCCGTAAGTTCACTGATTGGGGGAACCATAAACTTCATCAATTATCCGGTGTTAAGTGAACTCGACAGACAAATAGAACAGGCGCAAATTGTCGGCATCGTGCCTTATCTGGGGCCAAACAATTCCCAATCTGAACGAACCCCGCGTATCTACCGGCCACTTGCCCAGGGAGCAACCGACAGATTTCGTATGATTGCCGGGCTTGTGCCGGAGATCGAAATCCAGTACGGAGAGTTAGAGACCAAATTCAAACTCGCCAGCGGTGCAGTAGATCGCGATGTTTCGATCTATGACATGGAGTTGGTTTCCGTAACCAACAGCAGGGTAGCGGCCCTGGTGAACATTCTGGCGTCCGCCTTTAGCGGCGTGGCAGTTGGCGCCCTGGTCCTGGCTGCAGTAGGGCTCTATGGACTGGTGTCCCGTGCGGTGATCGCCCGTCGAGGAGAGATGGGTGTTCGCCGCGCTATTGGATCTACCAACTTCAGGGTTATCGCTATCTTTATGCGGCAAGGTTTAGGCTATCTTGCGGCGGGGATAGTGGTTGGCGGGAGCTTTGCGGTACTGGTAGTTAACGCTCTCGGCAGCACCCCTTTCGGCCCAAGTCTGTTTTCAGTGCTCTATTCAGTATTCCTGACGGTGACCGCTCTCGTTGGCATTATGGTTGTGCTCGCCTCCTATATTCCAGCCAAGAAAGTGGTTGCGCTGGAACCTGGCGAGGCGTTGCACTACGAATAGTATGAGCACAGGACACTCATGAATCTTTGGTATGAAATTGGCTATACCCTGAGATCGATCCGCAGGAAGATCGGCTTCAGCGTGCTTTGCATTCTGGTTATCGTCCTGGGGTTGAGCATAACCCTGCCTCTATACTCTTTCGCCAAGAACTTTGTTTACACCACGCTCCCTTACCCTGACGGGCACAATCTGTTCACGGTGAGACAGATCGACAGTCGTACCAATTCAGGCCCCAACGGTTCGAATTTCGATTTCTATCAATTCCAGACCTTGACCCAGACATCAAGCACGGTTGCGGAACTCGGCGCGTTTTACCAGTCCGGTTTTACCCTCAGCGATGGTGAGTTCGCCCAGCAATTCTCCGGTGTTCACATGACAGCGAAAGCACTCGAGTTTACCGCCGTCAATCCCATCCTGGGCCGCACCCTATCGAGCGTTGATGAGCTGCCGGGTGCGGATCCGGCGGTAGTAATCGGCTATGACGTATGGCAA
>JAKSBY010000065.1 GCA_022360855.1 Sphingomonadales bacterium
ATGAGGAGATGGGCGAGGACTTCCATAAGCGCGTTGCCGACGCGTTTCGGGCGATCGCCGCGGCAGAGCCAGACCGCTGCCGGCTGATCGATGCCGGCGGAACGCCGGACGAGGTGGAAGACCGTCTGTGGCGGGAAGTCTCACCCTTGGTCGAGACTGCCTGTGCCTGACGCGCCGCAAGAGACCCTATCCCATCCCCGGGCGACGCCGGGGTTGATCGGCCACGCGACCGCCGAGGTGGCGTTGTTGGATGCCTATAATGCCGACCGCCTGCACCACGCCTGGCTGATCACCGGGCCCCGCGGTGTCGGCAAGGCGACGCTCGCCTACCGGTTTGCCCGGTTTCTGTTGAGCCGGCCTTTGAAAGACGCCGGCGCCTCGCTATTTGGTGACGGCCTGGAAGAAACCACGCCGGAAAGCCTGGAACTGGCGCCGGATCATCCGGTATTCCGGCGGGTGGCGGCATGCGGCCACGCCGACCTGGTAACGGTTGAGCGGGCCCTGGACGAAGCGCGCGGCCGTCGGCGCACGGAGATCGTCGTTGACGATATCCGCAAGCTGCACGGCTTCTATGGCCAGACCGCAGCCGAAGGCGGCTGGCGCGTCGTCGTGATCGACGCGGCCGACGAGATGAATCGCAACGCGGCCAATGCGTTACTGAAGATTCTTGAGGAGCCGCCGGCGAATTCGGTGCTGCTGCTGGTGGCCCACGCGCCGGGACGGCTGCTGCCGACAATTCGATCGCGCTGCCGGCACCTGCCGCTCAGGCCGCTCTCATCGGAAGCCATCGGCGCCCTGGTTGCCGAGCGGTATCCGGAGCTTTCGTCCGAGGACACCGAAATCGTCGGGCGGTTGGCCGAGGGCACGCCGGGCCGCGCGGTTTCGCTGATCGAGGATGGCGGGCTCGAGGTCTACCAGGAGACGATCGGCCTGATCCGAACGCTGCCCAAGTTGGACATGGCCGGGGTCCACCGCTTTGCGGGGACTTTGTCGCGGCCGGCCAATGAAGGGCGTTTCCGGGCCTTTCGCGACCTGTTTGCCGGCTGGCTCGGCCGCGCGGTCCGCTTCGGGGCCACGGGCAGGCCGTTGCCCGGGCTCGAGGGCGAGGCGGTTACCTACGAGCTGTTCGGCGGGCCTGCGAGCCTTGATCGCCTGACGGCCTTATGGGAAAAGGTGGCCGGTCGCTTTGCTGCGGTCGACACGCTGCGCCTGGACCGCAAACAGGTGGTCCTGACCACCTTTATCGGGCTGCAGGATGTCGTCGTCAGTGGAGGCAGACGATCTTAGAGAGGCCGATGGCATATGGCTGCGAAGCCACCATTCTACATCACGACCGCGATTTCATACCCCAACGGCCCGCCGCATATCGGCCATGCCTATGAGGTGATCGCCACCGACGCCCTGGCGCGCTTCAAGCGGCTGGACGGCTATGACGTGTTTTTCCTCACCGGCACCGACGAGCACGGCATCAAGATGCTGCACACTGCGCGCGGCGAGGGCGTGGAGGCGCACGAGATCGCCGACCGCAATACCCCGAAGTTCCAGGCGATGGCCGCCGGGCTCGGCTGCTCCAACGACGCCTTCATCCGCACCACGGAGCCGCGTCACCACGAGGCGAGCCAGACTCTCTGGCGGCGCATGGCCGACGCCGGCGATATCTATCTCGGCCAATATGCCGGCTGGTACTCGGTGCGCGACGAGGCCTATTACGATGACAGCGAGCTGACCCAAGCCGACGACGGCAGCAAGCTCTCGCCGCAGGGTACGCCGGTCGACTGGGTCGAGGAGGAGAGCTATTTCTTCCGCCTGTCCGACTATCAGGACCGGCTGTTGGCGCATTACGAAGCGAATCCGAGCTTCATCGGTCCCGAAAGCCGGAGGAACGAGATCGTCAGTTTCGTTAAATCGGGCCTGCGCGACCTCTCGATCTCGCGCACCAGCTTCGACTGGGGCGTCAAGGTGCCGGGTGACGAGCGGCATGTGATGTATGTGTGGGTCGACGCGCTCACCAACTACATCACCGGCGTCGGCTATCCCGATACCGGGAGCGAGACGTTCCGGCGCTACTGGCCCGCCGATGTCCATGTCATCGGGAAGGACATCGTCCGCTTCCACACGGTCTATTGGCCGGCCTTCCTGATGTCTGCCGGCATCGATCTGCCTAAACGCGTCTTCGGTCACGGCTTCCTCTTTAACAAGGGCGAGAAGATGTCGAAATCGGTCGGCAACGTGCTCGACCCCATGGAAATGGCGGCGCGCTACGGGGTCGATCAGCTGCGCTACTTCTTCCTGCGCGAGGTGCCGTTCGGCCGTGACGGCAGCTACTCGCACGAGGCCATCGTCGGGCGCATCAATGCGGATCTGGCCAACGATCTAGGCAATCTGGCGCAGCGCTGCCTCTCCATGATCGCCAAAAACTGCGACGGCCGGGTGCCCGAGGCGGGCGCGCTCACAGACGCCGACAGCGTGCTCCTTGACGGCATTGCGGGGCTTCTGCCCGAGGCGCGCGCGGCCATGGACCGACAGGCCATCCACGCCATGCTCGAAGCGGTGTGGAAGCAGGTCGGCGAGGCCAACGGCTATATCGCGGCCGCCGAACCCTGGGTTTTGAGAAAAACCGATCCTGCGCGCATGGCGACGGTGCTCTACGTCACGGCCGAGGCGGTGCGGCGTTTGGCCATCCTGGCCCAGCCGGTGATGCCGGCCGCCATGGCGGCCATGCTGGACCAACTGGCTGTCGCTGAGGAGGCGCGGGACTTCGCGCAGCTCGGCGATGACGGCCGGCTCGCGCCCGGAACCGCGCTTCCGGTGCCCAAGGGCGTGTTCCCGAGATTTCAGGAAGACGCGGCGTGAGCGAGACTGATCGGCCGATGCTTGTGGATAGCCATTGTCATTTAAATTACAGAGGCTTAGACGACGATCTTGAAGGCGTTTTGGGGCGTGCCCAAGCCGCAGGCGTGGGCGCCATGCTCGCCATCAACACACGGATCAGCGAATTCGACCGGGTTATCGGCATCGCCCGCGCCCATGACGGCATCTATGCCTCGGTCGGCGTGCATCCGCACCAGGCCGAGGAGGAGGCGCATACGCCGCTTGATGCGCTGCTCGAACGCGCGACAGATCCACTGGTCATCGGCATCGGCGAGACCGGGCTTGACTATTATTACGACAACGCGCCGCGCGATTTGCAGCGGGAGAACTTCCGCACTCACATCGCGGCGGCGCGCCAGACCGGCCTGCCGGTCATCGTTCACACCCGCGACGCCGATGACGATTCGGCGGCAATCCTGCGCGAAGAGATGGAGGAGGGCGCCTTTACCGGCGTGATCCACTGCTTCACTGCCTCCCAGGGCTTTGCCGAGACGGCGCTCGATCTCGGGCTTTACATTTCGCTCTCCGGCATCGTGACCTTCAAGAACGCGATCGCCTTGCAGGAAACCGCCAAGACGGTCCCGTTGGATCGGCTTTTGGTGGAGACCGATGCGCCGTTCCTGGCGCCCGTGCCTCATCGCGGCAAGACCTGCGAGCCCGCCTTTGTCGTCGATACCGCGCGGTTCGTCGCCGAGTTGCGGGGGAGTTCCTTCGCCGAGCTCGCCGAAGCCACGACCGACAATTTCTACACCCTGTTCTCCAAGGCCGGGAGACGGCATGCGGCCGCCTAGACTTACGGTCTTCCTGCTGACCATCGCGGCGGTGTGGACTGTCGCAATGCCGCCTTCGGCTGCCCGTGTCGACAAGGTCTATCTCAGCCGCAGTTATCCGCTGCCAGCGGACGTGCCGACTGGCGCCTCCGGGCCCTATGAGGCCCTCGAAGGCACGGTCGAGTTCGCTTTTGACCCGAACAACCCGGCCAATGCGCGAATTGTCGACCTCGACAAGGCGCCCAGAGACGCGCGCGGGTTGGTCATGGCCAGGGCCAACTTCGTCATCCTGCGGCCCGCCGACCCGTTGAAGTCCAGCGGCATCGGCTTTCTCGAGGTCTCGAACCGCGGCGGCAAGGCCGCACTGCGCTACTTCAACGACGGCGCGCGCAACGCTTCTCTGAGAGACCCGTCTGCTTACGGTGACGGGCTTTTGATGCGCGAGGGCCTGACCCTGGTCTGGATCGGCTGGCAATACGACATCCCCCGCGAAGACGACAACATGTGGCTCGAAGCACCGGTCGCCAGGAACGCCGACGGCAGTGCCATCCATGGCCTGGTGCGGAGCGACTGGGTGATCACCGAGGAGGGGACCGACACGCTGTCGCTCGGCCACCGCATCCTGCCCACCTATTATCCGGCGGCGGAGCTCGCGCATCCGGATCACGTGCTCACCCGGCGGGCGACCCGCGAGGGGCCGCGCGAGGTGATCCCGCGGGGGGCATGGAGCTTTGCGCGGCGGGACAGCGCGGACGTGGTCGCGGACCCGGCGCACGTCCACATGCCGGAGGGCTTTCAGCCGGGCCACATCTACGAACTCGTCTACCGCGCCAGGGATCCCGTGGTCGCCGGCGTCGGGCTGGCCGCCGTGCGCGATTTCATGTCGCATCTGAAATACGACAAGGGCGCCGTCGCCACGGTCGGTAAGGGCATCGCCTTCGGCGTCTCGCAGACCGGCCGGTTCCTGCGCCATTTCCTGTATCAGGGCTTCAACGTGGACGAGAAGGGCCGGCCCGTCTTCGACGGCATGCTGATCCACACCGCCGGCGCGGGCCGGGGCAGCTTCAACCACCGCTTCGCCCAGCCCTCGCGCGACGGCCATCCGTTTTCCGCCTTCTTCTATCCGACGGACCTGTTCCCCTTTTCAACATATCCGCAGCCGGCGCCGGGCACGGGTGAGGTCGGGGGGCTGCTCGACGCGCTGCCCGCGGCCGCGATCCCGAAAATGATGGTGACCAATACCGGATACGAGTATTGGGGCCGGGCGGCATCGTTGATTCACACCGACTGGCGGACCGGAGCCGACGTGCCGCAGCACGAAAACGAGCGGATCTATCATCTCGCCTCCGGCCAGCATTTCGTCGAACCGCTGCCGTTCGAGGCAGGGGCCGACATCGCGTCCGGCATCTGGCTCGGTAATCCGCTGGATTTCCTGGTGACCTTGCGGGCGCTGGCCAGGTCCCTGATTGCCTGGGTCGATACCGGGCATCCGCCGCCGGCGAGCCGAATCCCGAAGACCGCCGACGGGACACTCATACCGATAGAGGACATTGCCTTGCCGCAAGGGCTGGGGCTTGCCCAGCCCGACCGTCTGCATACCGCCTACCAGCTCGACTATGGCCCGCGATGGCAGGCCGGAGTCATCGACCGACAGCCGCCGGAACTGTTGGCTTCGATCGTGCCGCGGGTGCCGGCACTCGACGAGCACGGCAATGAGGCCGGCGGCGTGCGCGCGGTCGAGCTGCGCGCGCCTCTGGCGACCTTTTTGCCATGGGCGCGGTTGCCCGCCGGCCCTTTCCCTAACGAACTGGCGAATTTTCGCGGGCTGTTCATCCCGTTCTGGAGCAACGATACGCTGCGCGCCACCTGGAACGATCCGCGGCCGAGCGCCGAAGCCCTCTACGCCAATGAGCTCGGCTATCGGATCGCGGTCGGCAAGGCGGCGCAGGAGCTGATCGAAGAGGGCTTTCTGTTGCCCGAGGACGTGGCGCGCGTCGAGGCCCGCGCCGCGCTCTATTGGGGCCTGGTGAATTGAAGGCGGTCATCCTTGGCTGCGGCACGTCTTCCGGCGTCCCGCGCGTCGGGAATCACTGGGGCGCCTGCGACCCGAAGAACCCCAAAAACCGCCGCCGCCGGTCGTCAATTCTCGTCGAGCATGCCGGCACGCGCATTCTGATCGACACTTCGCCGGATCTGCGGGAGCAGCTCTTGGATGCCGGGGTCGACCACGTCGACGCGGTGTTCTACACGCATGATCACGCTGACCATACGCATGGGATCGACGATCTGCGCCATCTCGCCTATGCCTCGGGCGGGCGC
>JAKSBY010000414.1 GCA_022360855.1 Sphingomonadales bacterium
ACCTGGCCGAGCTGCCCGGCCTCGCAGCCGGCCAGGAGATCGTCTCGCCGGTCGCGAACCCGCTGAAGAAGACCAGCCACATCCGCGTCCTCGAGGGCAACCTCGCTCCCGAGGGCGCCGTCGCCAAGATCACGGGCAAGGAGGGCACGACCTTCACGGGCACGGCCCGGGTCTACGACTGCGAAGAGGACATGATCGCGGCCGGCGAGCGCTACGAGATCACCGAAGGCAGCGTCGTCGTGATCCGCTACGAGGGGCCCAAGGGCGGCCCCGGCATGCGCGAGATGCTGGCCACCACGGCCGCCATCTACGGCCAGGGCATGGGCGACAAAGTGGCGCTGATCACCGATGGCCGGTTCTCAGGCGCCACGCGCGGCTTTTGCGTCGGCCATGTCGGGCCGGAAGCCGCCGAGGGCGGGCCCATCGCGCTCCTCGAAGACGGCGATATCATCGTGCTCGACGCCGAGGCCGGCACCCTGGACGTAAGGCTCAGCGACGAAGAACTCGCCGCCCGCCGCGCCAAATGGCAGCCGCGCGATAACGGCTTCGGCTCCGGCACGCTCTGGAAATTTGTGCAAACCGTCGGCCCGGCGCGCGCCGGCGCGGTCACCCATCCCGGCGCAAAGGCGGAATCTCGCGGTTATTGGCAGGTATAGGTGCCTGCACTTGTTCGGAAGCCAATTTTGCTCTAAAATAAAGAACTATAGAAACTTTTCTTCCTAGGAAGAAGTTTATGGCATTGAACATCAAGGATCCGGAGACCGACCGGCTGGCTCGTGAGCTCTCCCGGGCAACGGGAGAAAACATCACTCAAGCCGTGAAGACGTCGCTCAAGCAACGGCTGAAGCGGGTCAATAAGGGAAGCCGCCAGCGTAGTATGGCCGAGGATCTGATGGCGATCGGCAGGCGGTGCGCAGCGCTTCCGGTGCTTGACGACCGCACCCCGGATGAAATCCTGGGTTATGACGAGCACGGGCTGCCCACGTGATTGTCGCCGATACCTCGGCGTTTCTGGCAATTCTGTTTCAGGAGCACGATGCGCAGGACTTCGCCGATGCCATCCAGCAGGCGGATCAGGTCGCGCTTTCTGCCGCATCACTCCTGGAAGCCTCTATCGTGGTCTTGCGGGCGCGGGGTGAGAGCGGGCTCTTGGATCTCGATCAGCTCCTCCTGCGCAGCGCGTGCGATATCGTCGCCTTCGACGTTGAACAGACAGGCCTCGCGCGGCAGGCCTACCGCGATTATGGCAAGGGCAGACACGCGGCCGGACTCAATCTTGGCGACTGTTTTTCCTATGCGCTGGCCAAGGACCGCGGTTCGCCGCTGCTCTACAAAGGCGGCGATTTTTCCAAAACAGACGTGGAATCCGTCATCTAGCCGACTTATATATCGATTAGATATATTTACCGGTTGGGATGGAGGGTGCGTTGCTGAGTCTCGCTGCCAATATCATTTGGTTCATCGTCAATGGCTGGCATCTGGCGCTCGGCTGGTGGATCGCCGGGATTTTGATGTGCCTTACCATCGTCGGGATTCCCTGGGGCATCGCCGCATTTCGCATCGGCTGGCTCGCGGTCTGGCCCTTTGGGCGCACCGCTATCGACCGCGAGCTGATAACCGGACGCGATGACCTCGGCACCGGCACGGTGGGGACCATCGGCAACGTCTTGTGGTTCGTGCTCGCCGGCTGGTGGCTCGCCATCTGGCATCTGCTGTGGGCCATCGCCGATTTCCTGACGATCATCCTGATTCCGTTTTCTATTCAGGCCTTCAAGCTGGCCGGGCTCGTCCTTGCTCCCATCGGCAAGGAGATCGTGCCCGTGGAGGTGGCCGACGAAGCCCGCCGCCGCGCAGCGGGCAGGCGGCTGGACCGGATGGGGTAGCGCTCTATTGCCCATCCGACAGGCCGATTACTTCGAATCCGCCTTAAACTGTCGGCACAAGTTGAGAGGTTCTTAATCCTATTGAACTATTCCGGGATGGTTCGGAAGCGGGATTGGCAATGAAAAACCTCAGGTACCGGACGCTGAAAGCGCGAATCGCTCCGTTGCTAACCCATGAGGCGGGTGCGACGGCAATGGAGTACGCCTTCGTGATCGCCTTGGTCGGCTTGGCCGCCCTCGGCGCCTTCATGACTTTTGGCGATTCAGTCGACAACATGTACGGCATGGTCACCTCGCGGGTGACCGACTCACTGGCGGTCGATTGAGGCCACCGTGCTTCAGCGCATTTTCCCTGACTTTTTAAAGGGCGATCTCACACCAGACCGGCGTGTGGTCCGACGCCTTTTCCTTGCCGCGGGGCACGCGGTCGACCGCGCAGCCACTCGTCCGGTCCGCCGCCTGCGGCGATAACAGAAGATGGTCGATCCTGAGGCCGTGGTCCTTCTGCCACGCGCCTCGCTGATAGTCCCAGAAGGTGTATTGCGGCCCTGATGGGGCGAACAGCCGAAGCGCGTCGGTCAGGCCCAAATTCATGAGTTGCCGAAACCGCGCCCGGCTCTCCGGCCGGCACAGGGCGTCCTCCCGCCACCCTTTGGGATCGTAGACATCCACGTCCTGGGGGCAGACATTGTAGTCGCCGGCCAACACCAGCACTTCTTCATATACCAGCAAGGACCGGACGTGGGGGACAAGCCGGTCCATCCAGGAAAGCTTGTAGTCGAATTTCTCGCCGGGTGCCGGATTGCCGTTGGGCAGATAGATGCTGGCGATGCGGGCACCGCCGATAAAGGCCTCGATGTAGCGGGCCTGTTCGTCGGTTTCGTCGCCGGGCAGCCCGCGACGGACATCTTCGACCGGTAGTTTCGACAGGAGCGCCACACCGTTGAAGGATTTCTGTCCGTGTGTGACCACGTTGTAGCCGAGCTCCTCGATCTCCATCCGCGGAAAATTCTCGTCAATCGACTTCAGTTCCTGCAGGCAGGCGACGTCCGGCGCCGCCTCCTTCAGCCATTCGAGGAGCCGGGGCAGGCGGGCCTTCACACCGTTGATGTTGAAGCTGGCGATCTTCATGGCTGGCGATAAGTCTTTGAGATACCGGCGCCTATCCTAGAGAGCCGGCTAGCCCTCCTCAATCCTGTTTATCGCAAGAATGATGTGGCGTCCGGCCTCGTCCTGTACGAATGGCAGAAAAAGCGTAGCCAGCCTCTGGGAATGGGCCGGGCTCTCGATCAGCCGGCGCGTGACCAGCGTAGGTTTGCCGGTAGCCTTTGCGTTTTCAATACCTGCCCTCAGGAAGGGAATCCAGTCCCGCTCGGGGAGATGCGAGATCGGCTGATCCTTGAGCAGACCGCCGAGAACCGCGTTGACCAGAGAGCCCGCTAGCCTGACCCGATACTCGCCATCGTCATCGTAGTCCTCAACGACCATGACGAAAGGTATGATTGGTGAAAGTTGCTCCGGCTGCAAATCGCGCCAGGCAGGCAAGGTGTTCGGGCTCTTTAGGTTGAGCCAAAGCCTGTGGGCTGAAAGATGCTCGGGCGCCGAAAGCTCACCGCCATCGGAAAGGGAGCGCACGACTATATTGTCGTCGACAGCCAAAAGACCCCCCATCGTCTATGCCGTGTACGAACCAGTTAACTGGACTCAATGTAATGAAATCGGCAGGAAAGTAAAACTATTTCCTGTCTAAATCTAAAACAGAAAGGCGAATTAATTCATGTAGATGAGAGTAAATTTTGACGTGTATATTCACTGCATAACTCGCGCAATATCATATTGCACGACTTCGACAGAACTACCGGCATTCGAAGTTTTTGAATGATTTTCGAATCAAATAGAGAAAGACGTGCCGCAGCCGCAGGAGGAGCTGGCATTAGGATTAGTGATCTGAAACGAGGCGCCGACCAGATCCTCTACATAGTCGATCTCCGATCCCGCCAAATAGAGCAGCGACATCGAATCAACCAAAACCGTGACGCCGTCGCGCTCCACCACCACGTCATCGTCCGCCTGATCGGCATCGAAAGCGAAGCCGTATTGGCAGCCGGAGCAGCCGCCGCCGGACACCGTAACCCTAAGCTTGAGAGACGGATCGCCTTCCTGCGCGATCAAATGCGCGACGCGCCGGGCAGCGCGCTCAGAAATGCCGATGGACGCAGATGTTTCGGTCGTGGCCATATGGATCACATTTCCTTCTAGCGTTAATGTATGATGGCCCGGCGACATGTCAATGCTGACGCCGGCAGGTGAATGCGCAGTTAAAACGCAAGTCCTCTCAGGTGTAAACTCATTACCATGCCGGTCAAATCAGATTTGGCGCCCTATGCCAGCAGGTATGCAACCAGCCGCGGGCGGCTCTTCGACGAGCAGGAGGCGCCGACGCGCAGTCCGTTCCAGCGCGACCGTGACCGGGTGATTCACTGCAGCTCCTTCCGCAAGCTCAAGCACAAAACGCAGGTTTTCGTGTATCACGAGGGCGACTATTACCGGACGCGGCTCACCCATTCCATCGAGGTCGCGCAGATCGCGCGTTCGCTGGCGCGCAGCCTGCGCCTGGATGAGGACCTTACCGAGGCCCTGGCGCTGGCGCATGATTTCGGGCACACGCCTTTCGGCCACGCTGGCGAGGATGCGCTGAATGCCGTCATGGCGCCCTATGGCGGCTTCGATCACAATGCGCAGACGATCCGAATCCTGACCCGGCTGGAGGAGCGCTATGGTGCCTTTGACGGGCTCAATCTGACGTGGGAGGCGCTTGAGGGCCTGGCCAAGCACAATGGTCCGCTGGTGGCCGCGCCGATCGACCCGAAGGCGCCGCCACCCTCTGTCCCGCACGGAATCGCCGCCTATCTCGCCTCGCAGGATCTGGAGTTGCACACCTATGCCTCCGCCGAGGCGCAGGTCGCCGCGATTGCCGATGATATCGCCTACAACAATCACGACATCGACGACGGCCTCAGGGCCGGCCTGTTCTCCCTGAAAGCCTTGCGCGAGATCGATTTCATCGGCCGCATCGTTGATGAGGTGGAAGGCTTGTACCCAAACATCGCGTCCGGCCGGCTGAGCCATGAGCTCGTGCGCAGACTGATCAACCTGATGGCGAGCGATGTCTTGGCCGAGGCGGACCGGCGGCTTGCGGCGCTGGACCCTGGCGATGTCGACGCGATCCGCGCTCACGGCCAGCCTGTTATCGTCTTCTCCGAAACCATGGTCGCACAGGACCGGGTGCTGAAGGCATTCCTCATGGAACGCATGTATCGCCACGAAAAGGTCAATCAAATGTCGGAAAAGGCCAAAAAAGTGGTGACAGACCTTTTCAACCTTTATATCGAGGAGCCGCGGCGCCTGCCTGAGGAATGGGCCGCGCGCGCCGAGGGCCGCGACCGCGCGCAATTCGCGCGTATGGTTGCCGATTTCATCGCCGGCATGACCGACCGCTACGCGCTTCAGGAACACACCAGAAACTTCGACAGGAAGTCGTAAAAGAATGAATATATTCAACGACTTCCGAGAAAAAATTGAAAAAGAAGTAGAAGCGCTTTCCGACGCCGGCGACTTGCCGGCCAATCTCGACGGAGTGGGTATCACCGTCGAGCCGCCCCGCGATCCCTCGCATGGCGACTTAGCGACCAATGCGGCGATGGCGCTGGCCAAGTCGGCGCGACGGAACCCGCGGCAGATCGCCGAATTGCTGGCGCCCAAGCTGGCTGACTCCGACGCGGTTTCTGCGGTCGATATCGCCGGTCCCGGCTTTATCAATCTGCGCCTCACCGATACGCTGTGGCACGACCTGTTGCGCGATGTGCTCGAGACGGGGACCGACTACGGCGGTTCGACCCTTGGCGCCGGTCAAAAGGTCAATGTCGAATACGTCTCGGCCAATCCCACCGGCCCGCTTCATGTCGGCCACGTGCGCGGCGCGGTTTTCGGCGACGCCTTGGCGAATCTTCTCAGCAAGGCCGGCTTCGATGTTACCAAGGAGTATTACATCAACGACGCCGGGGCGCAGATCGACACGCTCGCGCGCTCGGTCTATCTGCGCTAC
>JAKSBY010000602.1 GCA_022360855.1 Sphingomonadales bacterium
AGCAACTCATGATCACATCCCGGGGATCCCGCAGGGCAAAGATGATTTTGGCGTCCGGAAACACGCGGGCGATGACGCCCAGGAGGACCAGATTCAGGGGGAATTTATCGACGACGACAGGCGCGTCGGACGCACCGTCGATGTAGGGCGCCATGGCCTGCCAGTAGGCTGAACGAAAACCGTTGATCTCCTCGTCGTTGAGGGCCGCCAGCCGCGCGGTGCAGCTCCCGGACGTGGCAAGCTCGCCGAACATCTCCAGGAGGACCGGGCGTTCCTCAATGGTCGCGATCTTCGAGTGCGACGCCAGGATCTGGTCGAGCAGCGTGGTCCCGGAACGGGGAAACCCGACCAGAAACACCGGCGCCCGCCCCTCGAATTCTCCTGCCGGCCAATCCAAGGCTGGGGTCTGCGCGAAGTCCTGGCGGAGCGCGGTGACGGCCTCGGGCCTGGTCGGGTCCACCACCGCATCGAAGGCGCCGCGAAAGCGCGTCTTGAGCTCCGCATTGGCGCGGCCGAAAGCGACGAAGGCCGCATCAAACCGGCCGAGCGCTTCCAGCGCCTGGCCGACAAGCCCGTGCGCGATGGCGCGGTTCACCGCCGGGATACCGGGATCGTCCGCAAAGGGCCGCAGACGGTCGAGCGCATTCTCACTGCGGCCCTCGGCCAGATCCGCGCGCGCCAAAACAAAGTTGGCGGTCACGTCGGCGGGATTCAGCTCCAGCGCCCTGCCGGCCAGCCGGCACGCATCCTCTGAATCGTGGATGAGTTCGGCCAAACGGGCAAGTTGCGCCCAGGCCTCGGGGTTTTGCGGCGATAGTTGGGCGAGCTTGCGATAGGCCGGCCGCGCCTCCTCCGGACGCCGAAGATCGAACAGCGTACTGCCAAGGTTGGAGTAGGCAGCGGTCAAAGACGGATCGAGCCGAACGGCCTTGCGAAAGAATGGCAGCGCATCGTTCAGCCGCCCGGCGCGCCGGTGCACGAGGCCCAGCGTGTTGAGCACATGGACATCGTTCGGCGCCAGGGAACAGGCGCGCTCGAGCACGCTCCGCGCCTTCTCCAGCGCGCCCTGCTGCATATGGATCGTGCCCAGAAGCTGCAGCGCGTTGACGTTGTCGGGCTGGACGGCGAGAAGCTCGGCGCAGGCGCCCGCGGCACCCGCAAGATCACCCTTCTGCCACAACGTCACGGCCCGGTTGAGTTCCATGGGACTGACCTAGCGCCTCGCCCGGCTGCACTCAAGCGGCCTTTGACGGACTGACGGGGGGCGGAGTCGCTCCTGAGTCGGGATTGCCGCCAACAGCGGCGTTGACACAGGATCGGATCATTCAAATCGGCCTGTGGATCGCGGCGCTTCAGCCCATCCAGGCCGCCTTTTGGGCAATTTCCTTGCCTTCGACGTCGCTTCGGCGATCGTCTGCTGACTTGGGTCGCGGGCGGGTCTATTAGGGATTCAAGAGACAATTCCTTTAGGGGCCGGAAAATGACCACCTCCAAATCCGACTATCACAAGAAGACCATCGGCAACCACACGCTGCAACCCGAAACGCAGATGATGAGCTACGGCTACGACCCGGCGCTCTCCGAGGGTTCGCTGAAGCCGCCTTTGTTCCAGACCTCGACCTTCGTTTTCGAGACCGCCGAACACGGCAAGGACTTTTTCGACACCATGTCAGGCCGGCGCAAGCTCAAGCCCGGCGAGACGCCCGGGCTGATCTATTCGCGCTTCAACAACCCGGATCTGGAAGTGCTGGAAGACCGGCTGGCGCTCTACGAGAACACCGAGGATGGCCTCGCTTTCGCCTCGGGCATGGCGGCGATCTCCACCACCATCTGGGCCTATATGCGGCCGGGCAGCGTGATCCTGCATTCGCAGCCGCTCTATGGCGGAACCGAGACGCTGATCGAGAAGATCCTGCCACAATACGGCATGACCGGGGTGGGTTTCATGGCCGGCACCAGCCGCGCCGGGATCGACGAGGCGGTTGCAAAGGCCAGGGAAGCCGGCCCCGTCGGCCTGGTCTTCGCGGAGACCCCGGCCAACCCGACCAACGGCCTTGTTGACCTCGCCTATCTGGCCGAGGTCGCCAGGGGGCTGGACAACGGCAAGGGTGGGCGCCCACCGGTCGCCGTCGACAACACCTTCTTAGGCCCGCTCTGGCAAAAGCCCATCGATCTCGGCTGCGACCTTTCGGTCTATTCGCTGACCAAATATGTCGGCGGGCATTCGGACCTCGTGGCCGGCGCCTGCCTCGGCGCCAAGGAGTGGATCGCGCCGGTGCGCGGCTTGCGCGGCAGCCTCGGCACGCAGACCGACCCGCATACGGGCTGGCTGATCATGCGTTCGCTGGAAACCCTGAAGCTGCGCATGGAAGCAGCCACCGAGAACGCCCGCCGAGTGGCCGAGTTCCTGCGCGATCATCCCAAGGTGGCGCATGTCCACTATCTCGGGTTCCTGAAGCCCGGCGATGCCGACTATGACGTCTTTACGTCGCAATGCGCGGCGCCAGGCTCCACCTTCGCCTTCAACGTGGCCGGCGGCGAGGCCGAGGCGTTCCGGCTGCTCGACCACCTTCAGGTGATCAAGCATGCCGTCAGCCTGGGCGGCACCGAGACCCTGATCTCGCACCCCGCCTCGACCACCCATTCCGGCGTCGACAAGGAAACCCGCGACCGCCTCGGGGTTACCGATACCTTATGCCGTATCTCCGTGGGGATCGAGAATGCGGACGACCTGATCGCCGATCTCGGGCTGGCGCTGGATAAGGTCTAGCGGGAGGCCCCCGGGCTAGAGAGGAATGAGTTTAGGCCGATTCACCTTCCCTCTGTGTCATTCGCTGGCTTGACCGGCGAATCCATGTTTGCACAGGAGAGGCGTGTCCATATGGACCCGCCGGTCAAGCCGGCGGGTGACAATAAGGTGCATGGGTAAACCTAAACGCATCATACTTTAGCTGTATTTCTTGATGAATGCCGTGACCTCGGGCGCGATGTGCTCGCGCCAGCGGCGGCCGTTGAAGATGCCGTAGTGGCCGACTGCATTGGCCAGGTAGTAGTGCTTTTTCGATGACGCGAGATTGGGCGTGATGTCGAGCGCCGCCTTGGTCTGGCCGATGCCGGAGATATCGTCGCGTTCGCCCTCGATGGCGAGGACAGCGGTCTTCTTGATCGCGCCCGGCTCGATCGGCCGGCCGCGGCTCTCCCAGGTGCCCTCGGGCAGGGCGTGGTCCTGGAACACGGTCTTCACCGTCTGCAGGTAGAACTCCGCCGTCAGGTCCATGACCGAGCGGTATTCCTCATAGAAGTCCTGCGTCGCTACGGCCGATTCACCGTCGCCGCGGATGAGGTGGCGAAACATCTCCTGGTGCTTGATCATGTGATCGCCGAGGTTCATCGACATGAAGCCGGCGAGCTGCAGGAAGCCCGGATAGACCCGGCGCATGAAGCCGAGATTGGGCGGCGGTACATGGGTGATGACGTTGCGCTCGAACCAGCCCAACCGCCGGGTTTGCGCAAGCTGGTTGACCAGGGTCGGGTTGATACGGGTGTCGATGGGGCCGCCCATCAGGGTCATCGACGGCGGCGTGCACGGGTGCTTGGCGGCGTTGAGCAGCGACACCGCGGCCATCGCCGGGACGACCGGCTGGCAGACCGCCATCACATGGGTCTCGGGCCCAAGCAACACCAGCCAGTCGATCAGATAATCGATGTAATCGTCGAGATCGAAGGCGCCGTCGGCCAGCGGGACGTCGCGGGCGTCACGCCAATCGGTGATATAAACGTCGTGGTCGGGCACCATCGCCGCGACGGTCCCCCTGAGCAGGGTCGAGAAATGGCCCGACATGGGCGCGACAATCAAAAGCCGGGGCTGCTTGGTCCGTCCCGGCTTCTTGAAGTGCTTGAGCTGACCGAAAGTCTTGCGCGCCAGATTGCGCTCCTCGACCGGAACCGTACGGCCGTTCACGCGCGTCTCACGGATCTCGAACTTCGGCTTGCCGTAGCGCCGCGTCGTATGCTCGACAACGTCGCAGGCCGCGGCGATCACCCGGCCGGCGGTGGTATAGGAGAGAGGATTGTAAGGGTTGCGGAAGAAGTGCTGGCCGTGATCGGCCCAGAAGCGCATGGGCGCGACGGCCACATGCTGCATTTCGTAAAGCTGATAGAGCATGAGACCGCTAATCACCTAGTACACCGACACAATAGCCCCCAGATTTTTCGCAGCGCAGCGTAAGTGCCAAACCTATCCTTGGCAAGTATCGAATCCCTTTCTCTCAAAGATCTTTAAAAAAATTGTTATGGAACAGGGCTTTATTCTTCAGATATAGAGGGCGGCATAGCTTTGTTCACTTTTTATTGAGGGTTGGAAGGCGTCATGACGTCAGTTTCTTCGCAATTGCAAAAACCGCTTAGCGGCAAAGTTGCCGTGGTCACCGGATCCACCAGCGGGATCGGGCTCGGGCTGGCCCGCGCGCTCGCGGAGGCTGGCGCTGACGTCATGCTCAACGGCTTTGGCGACGCGGACGGGATCGAGTGCGAGCGGGCGGCGATCGAAGACGCGTTCGGCGTCCGCGCCCGCTATTCCGCGGCCGACATGACCAAGCCGGACGAGATTGCCGCCATGGTCGGCGCCGCCGAGGCCGAGCTCGGCGCCTGCGACATCGTCGTCAACAACGCGGGCATTCAGTTCGTCGCGCCGGTCGAGGAGTTCCCCGAGGCAAAATGGGAGGCGATCGTCGCCATCAACCTGTCCGCCAGCTTCTACACCGCGCGGGCGGCACTGCCCGGCATGCGGACGCGCGGCTACGGACGCATCGTCAACATCGCCTCGGCGCACGGGCTCGTCGCCTCGCCGTTCAAGGCGGCTTACGTGGCGGCCAAACATGGCGTCGTCGGCCTGACCAAGGTCATCGGCCTGGAAACCGCGGAAGACGACAACATCACCTGCAACGCCATCTGCCCGGGCTACGTCAGAACGCCGCTGGTCGAGGGTCAGATCGCCGATCAGGCCAAGGCGCACAATATGTCGGAAGACGAGGTGATCCGCGAGGTGATCCTCGCCTCGCAGCCCAACAAACGCTTCGTCGATATTGCGGAGATCGGCGCACTGGTCCTCATGCTCTGCTCCAACGCCGGCCAGTCCATCACCGGCGCGGCGCTGCCGATCGACGGCGGCTGGGTCGCGCGCTAGCCGGCACCCGCGTCGGAGAGATCGAGGACCCGCCGGGCGATGGATTTCGCATCCTCGGCGGCCTCGGACACGCCGAGCACATGGGCGACGGCAACGGCGCCCTCGTGCAGCAGGTTGATTTCACGGGCTGCGGCCTTCGGATCGGATAGCCCGGCGGCATGCGCAAGCTCCTCAAAATAGGCGATCACCAAGCGCTTGTGCAGGAGCGCCTCGGCGGAGACGCTATCGGCCAAGGCGGCGTGCTCATGCGTGGCGCTGACAAAGGGGCAGCCGTGGAACTCGGCATCCTCGAACCACGCCTTGATATAATCGAAGGTCGCGAGAATGCGGGCACCCGCCGCCGACGCCCGCGCCTCGACAAAGGCGCGCATGCCGTCGCGGAAGTCCTCGTCCTGCAGTTTGAGCGCTTCGGCGGTTAGTGCTTCCTTGGTCGAGAAGTGCCGATAGAGCGTGGTTTTCGCCACGCCGGCCTCGGCGATGATCTGATCGACGCCGACCGCATGATAACCGCGCTCGTTAAAGAGCCGCGCCGCGGTCTCGATTAGGTGTCGGCGCTTTTCCGCTCGCTTCATAACATCCTCGCAAGATACTGATCAGTATCTTTATCTAGGATTTCTCCGCGCCTTTCAAGAGATAAGTCGGAAAACCTCCACATCGAAAGCTATACGCTACCAGAAAACCTAAGGTTCTTGCCTCAAAACCTTAAAGTCAAAGAAGCTACAGATTTGTACTTTTTTCATTGACAACAAGCCTAGGCTGGCCTATATACTCCCTTATAGATACAGATCTGTATCTTTTTTGAAGACGACATTCCTACCGGAGACCTGCCATGAAATTCCAGTTTCTCTCGCCCAAGTTTCACGGTCTGCTCGACTATGCCGCGGCCGGCGGTCTGATCGTGCTGCCCTTTCTTCTGAACCTCGGCGCTGACTCGGCGCTTGCGCTGTGGTTCTCCATCGCCGCCGGCTTCGGCCTGATCGGCTATAGCCTGCTCACCGACTACACCTTCTCCGCCGCCTCGGTGTTCTCCTACAACACCCATCTGGCGCTCGACCTCGCCGCCGCCGGCGCGTTCGTCGCCGCGCCCTTCCTGTTCGGCTTCGGCGCCCTGGCCACGGGCTACTACATCGTCATGGCGCTCGGCGTGATCGCCGTCGTCGCGGTCAGCGGCCGCCCCAAGGCCGAAGCGGAGGCCGACGCTCAGCCGGAGCGTGCGTAACCGTCTTAAAAAAGAAGCGCCGGGACTTTCGTCCCGGCGCCCATTGATCAGCCCAAGTTTTCCTACGCGCTAGTTGCGCGCTTCTCGAACGATCGGGTTCAGGCGCTCGGCCAGATCACCGACACGCGTGGTCGTATAATCGCCGATGATCTCGCGCGCTTTCCTGATCGCCTTCCTTTCGGTCTTTTCACCCGTCTCGACCTCGTCGGCCAATGTAAGCAGCTTCATATAGAGCTCTTCCGGCTCGCCCTTGATCGACAGGCCGAAAGCGTCGTGCTCGGCTTCGATTCGCGCCCATTCGGCGCGCACCGCCGCCCAGTAGTCCTCGGTCGCCGCCCAGTAGTCGTCGGCAATCGCGATCTCGAAATCGTCGAAGCGTGTATAGGTGTTGACGCCGATCTCGCGCACCAGCACTTGCGGTTCATCGGTCAGGATCAGTTTTGAGTTATCCTGCTCGTGGACCCAGCCCGAGGGCGTGATCGCGTGCCGGTTGACCGCGGCGATGGTGTGATAGTCGTCGCGCTTTGTTGCGTCACGGCGGGGCAGCGGGCGCCACTCGGCCGGCGGGTCCCACTCCGACATGCCGTTGGCATGGGTCCACGCCGCAAGCGCACCGTAGCGGGGCGCGTCATCGACCTGATAGACGACCTGCGCCCATTTGCCGCGCGCCTCGGCATCGCTCACTGGGCGCTTTTCCCAGGCATTGCCGCCGATGAAGACGAGCACCGAATCGGGCTCGTAGATCCAGTCCTGCCGCCAGTGCTTGACCGGGAACTTCTCGTCACCGCCGACCACCAGGATGTGCTGCAGGCTGATGTACTCGCCGCGATCTTCGATCACGCGCACGACCTCGTGGCCGCCGGTGACATAGGGGTCCTTGAGTTCGTATCCGGCGACAAAGGGCACAGTCTCGGTAAAGTTGAAGGTGACCTTGTAATTGCCGGCCATGGCCAGGATCGCCTCACGATCCCGCTCAAATTTTGCCGCGCTTTCCGCCACCGCCGGTGTATCGACGGGCGCAGACACCACCAGCGTATCCGATTGCGCCGCGCAGCCGCCCAAAATGACCGCACCCACAAGAACCATGAGGCGGCCGAAAAATTCAAAGCTCAGCTTCATCTGTCTTCCCAACCTGTATTCCTCTCGCCCAGCAAAAAAACGAGCACTGATCGCTCTATAATAAGAATGATTCTAAGTTGCAATCTCAAATTTTCTTTGCTAGCAAACCGCAACTGCTAATCATTCTCACTATGAGGGACCACATGAAGGCCATTTTGCTGGGGTGCACGTGCCTCTTGGCGCTCGGCGCGGGCGCTGCGTTGGCGCAGGACGACATGGGCGATGCCGACGGCGCGCTCGACGAGATCACGGTCTACGCGACGCGCAATCCCCTGCCCGCCTTCGATTATCCCGGGCAGGTCACCGTGATCGACCGGGCAGTGATCGACGATTTCAACCCGTCGGCCATCTCCGATATTTTCGATGCCATCCCCGGCGCACAATTCGACGGCGGACCGCGGCGCACGGGCGAGGTGCCGGCGGTGCGCGGGCTTTCCGGCGAAGGCGTGCTGGTGCTTTTCGACGGCGCCCGGCAGAGTTTCCTTTCCGGCCATGACGGCCGCTTCTTCATCGACCCGGATCTGGTGCGCGCGGTCGAGGTGGTGCGCGGTCCAACCTCGGCGCTTTACGGCTCGGGCGCACTCGGCGGCGTCATCGCGCTCCGCACGATCACCGCCTCAGACCTACTCGAAGAAGGCGAGTCCACCGCATTCAAGCTCGGCGCGGGCTTTCAGGGCGTCAATGACGAATGGCGGGTCTCCGGCACCGGCGTCTGGCAAAGCGCTGACGAGAGGTTCGATTTCGTCGGCAACGTCACTTACCGGTCTTCCGAAGACATCGAGCTCGGCAGCGGCCTGACGCTTCCCGCCGACGACGAGATCGTTTCCTCGCTGCTCAAAGGAACCGCCCGGCCGAACGACGACTGGACGCTTTCCGGCTCCTGGATCCGCTTTTCCGGCGACAGCATCGATCCCAACAACCCGCAGGGCGCCACTATCGCCGGCCCCGGCAACGGCAACGTCTTCCGCGACATCTCCAGCGACACCCTCCAGGCCACCGTCACCTACGCGCCCGAGGGGGCGGACTTCGTCAACGCCAACCTCGTCGGCTATTACAGCAGGAACGAGGTGGAGGAAGACGAAGTCGATAGCGACCGCATCATCACCCGCGAGGTCGAGACCATCGGCGTGTCGGTCGATAACCGCTCGAAGGTCTCCCTGGGCAACGGCGCGGGCCTCACCTTCACCTACGGGGCCGAATTCTATCGCGACCAGCAGGTCGGCAGCGACAACACGACAACAGACAGGACTCGGGGCGGCGTGCCCGACGCCGAGAGCCGGTTCTACGGCGGCTTCGTGCAAGCGGAGCTCGTCCTGGACCGGCCCTTCGGCGCGCCCGGCGTCTTCACTCTCCTCCCAGGCGTACGTTGGGACAAGTTCGAGAGTGAGGCGCCGGGCGAGCCCGCCATCGACGAGGACGCGGTCTCGCCCAAAATTGGCGCGTCCTACAAGCCCATCGACGAGATCATCATCTTCGGCAACTGGTCGGAGGCGTTCCGCGCGCCCTCCATCAACGAGATCTACGCCGACGGTATCCACTTCCGGATCCCGGATTTCTCGGCCTTCCCGCCGTTTCCGCCGATATTCGTGACGAACTTCTTCATCACCAATCCGGGTCTCGTGCCCGAGGAATCGCAGACCTGGGAGATCGGCGCCGGAGTCGATTTCGACGATCTGTTCTTCGACGGCGACGGCTTCACCGCCAAGGGCTCCTACTATCAGTCGGACGTGACCAACCTCATCGACCTGGAGGTCAGGATCCCCGCCGGCTGCTTCGGCGCGCCGTTCCCGCCCTGCGGCTCGGGCGAGCCGTTCGGCAACTTCAGCCGCAACGTGAACGTCACCAATGCCGATATCGACGGCATCGAACTCGAAGCGGAATACGACTCGGCCACCTACTATGCCCGCGTCAACTTCTCGACCATCAACGGCACCGATACCGACTCGGGCGAATTCGTCGGCGTCCTCGCGCCGGACATCTTCTTTATCGACACCGGCTTTAGGGCCCCCCGCTTCGATACACGGCTCGGCGCCCGGATCACCATCGCCAGCGATTTCACCAAGGTGAACGACCCGACCCTGGAGCGCGACAGCTACGCGACCGGCGACATTTACCTCGTCTGGCAGCCGTCGGACGGGACCCTAGACGGCCTCCGCGTCGACCTCGGCGTCGACAATGTGACCGATGCGGACTACGAGGTGGTCGCCGCCGGGGTCATTGAGCCCGGCCGCAACTTCAAGGCCGCGGTGAGCTGGCGAACGGGCTTTTGACCTCAGCCTGCTGCCGCCTCAATTCTGGCATTCGCCTTCATAGTTGACCGAGGCGCCGCGCATCCTGGCGGTACAGGCGTTGGGGTAGGTCTTGCCGTCGCAGCCACAGACGGGCTCGTATTGCTGTGTGCACATCTCCGGTCGGGCGCGGCAGACGCCGGCGCGGTCGGCCACGCCGCAGGTGCCGGGCTCGTAACCGCAATATTCGCCTTCATCGCAAGCAAACCCGGCGATGCCGCCACACATCGGCCCGGCTTCAACCGGCGCCTCGTCGTGCTCGACGCCCCCGCACCCCAAGAGCAGGAACGCCATCAGCAGTGCGGCGAGGCCTCGCATCAGCGCCCGCTCAATCGTCCGCCGCGCGGTTCAGCGTGCGGAGTTTGGCGGTCACCGACATGCGGGCCACGACGTCGCCTTCGTCGTCGAATATCTCGGCTTCGAGAAAGGCGACCGAGTATCCCATCTTCACCACCCGGCCCTCGGCGATCAGCTTGCCGATCTTCGCCGGCTTGAGGAAGCTCGTCTTGAACTCCAGGGTCGGGAACACCACCTTGCCGCCGGTCTTGACCACACCGGCGATGGCCGCCGTGTCGTCGAGCATGGCCGCGAGGATGCCGCCCTGGACAACGCCCCAGGGATTGCCGAATTCGGGCTTGGCCTCCCAGGTGACCGTCGCCCGGCCCTCCTCCGTGTCGTAATCGACGACCCGCCCGCCCATCATCACGAAGGTCGGCGGGGCGCGCCGGAAAATCTCCTCGAACTTGGCATGCGGATCGTTCATTGCGCCGCCGCCACGGCGCGGCCGGCCATGACCCCGATGAGATGCGCGCGGTAGTCGGCGGCCGCATGAATGTCGGTGTTCAGGTCGTCGTCCGGGACCGCGATGCCGGCGATGGCCTCGGGCGCGAAGCTGTCGGCAAGCGCCGCCTCCATCTCCGCCACGCGAAACGCGCAGGGACCGGCGCCGGTCACCGCGACCCGGACACCGCCCGCGGTCTCGGCCACGAAGACGCCGACAATGGCATAGCGCGAGGCCGGGTTCGGGAACTTCAAATAGGCGGCGCGCTTGGGCACCGGAAAGGCGACGGACGCAATGATCTCGCCTTCCTCCAGCGCGGTCTCGAACAGGTCGACGAAGAAGTCGTCCGCGGCGATCTCGCGCCGGTCGGTCTTTACGGTCGCGCCGAGCCCGAGCACGGCGGCCGGATAGTCGGCGGCGGGGTCGGAATTGGCCAGCGAGCCGCCGATGGTGCCGAGGTTACGCACGGCCGCATCACCGATGCCGCCGGCGAGCTTGGCCACTGCCGGGATGGTCCCGGCCACGTCACCGCTTGCCGCGACTGCCGCATGCGTCGTCATGGCGCCGATGGCGACCGCATCGGCGGAGACCTCAATGCCGGTCAGCTCCGCGATCCCGCCGAGGTCGATCACATCCGAGGGCATGGCGAGTCTCTGTTTAAGAGTCGGGATCAGGGTTTGGCCACCGGCCATCAGCATGCCGTCGTCCGCTTCCGCCAGTTTGGCGGCGGCGTCGACAAGGCTGGCGGCCTTTCGGTAGTTAAATTGATACATAATATGTCTCGTTCAACCTACTGATTTTGCACTATATTCCAGATTCTTTGTGCCGTCGCCGGCATGGCGATATCGCGCACGCCCAGGGCATCAGTCACAGCGTTGATGAAGGCCGCCGGGCTGCCGATGGCGCCGGCCTCGCCGCAGCCTTTCACCCCCAGAGGATTGTGGGTGCAGGGCGTCTCGGTCAGGTCCACGGCATAGTCCGGCAGGTCGTCGGCGCGCGGCATGGCGTAGTCCATGTAGGAGCCGGTGACGAGCTGGCCCGTCTCGTGCTCATAGACGCCGTGCTCCAAGAGCGCCTGGCCGATGCCCTGCGCCACCCCGCCATGCACCTGGCCCTCGACGATCATGGGATTGATGATGCGGCCGAAATCGTCCACCGCGGTGAAGCCGACGATCTCGGTAACGCCGGTGTCCGGGTCGATCTCCACCTCGCAGATATGCGTGCCGGCAGGATAGGTGAAATTGGCCGGATCGTAGAAGGCCTGCTCGTCGAGCCCGGGCTCCAGCCCGTCCGGATATTCAAAGGGCACGTAGGCGGTAAAGGCGACCTCCTGAATGGTCATGAATTCGTTGCCGGCGATCACCTTGTAGGAACCGTCCTCGAAGGCCAGTTCGTCCTCGCCGACGCCGAGCTTGTGGGCGGCAATTTTGCGGCCCTTGGCGATGATCTTGTCGGTGGCCTGGACGATCGCCGAGCCGCCGACCGCCAGCGAGCGCGAGCCATAAGTGCCGAGGCCATATTGCACGTTGCCGGTATCGCCGTGCACCACCTCCACGTCGTCATAGGCGACGCCGAGCTTGTCGGCCACGACCTGCGCGAAGGTGGTCTCGTGGCCCTGGCCGTGACTGTGGGCGCCGGTGAACACGGTGACGCTGCCGGTGGGGTTCATGCGTACCTGCGCGGATTCGAACAGCCCGACCCCGGCGCCGAGCTGGCCGGCCAGCTTGGACGGCGCCAGGCCGCAGGCCTCGATATAGCAACTGAAGCCGATGCCGCGCTTCCTGCCGCGCGCTTCCGCCTCGGCGCTGCGCGCTGGGAAGCCGGCATAGTCCACCATCTCCAGCGCCTTATCCAGCGACGCCTGGTAGTTGCCCGTGTCATAGACCAGCGCCACCGGCGTCTCGTAGGGGAAGGCGTCAGGCGGGATGAAATTGCGGCGGCGGATATCCACCGGATCGAGCCCGAGATCGCGGGCCGCCGCCTCCACCAGCCGCTCCACCACATAGGTCGCCTCGGGCCGCCCGGCGCCACGATAGGCGTCCACCGGCGCGGTGTTGGTGAAGACCGCATCCACGGCCACGTGGATCGCCGGGGTTGTATACTGCCCGGCCAGGAGCGTGCCGTAGAGATAGGTCGGCACGGACGAGGCGAAGGTGGAGAGATAGGCGCCGAGATTGGCGGTGGTCCTGACACGGAGACCGAGGAACTTTCCGTCCGCACACAGCGCCAACTCCGCCTCGGTTACATGGTCGCGGCCGTGCGCGTCATTGAGGAAGGATTCGGAACGGTCCGCGGTCCAGCGCACGGGCCGGCCAATTTTCTTCGAGGCCCAGGCGCACACCGTTTCCTCCGCATAGATGAAGATCTTGGAGCCGAAGCCGCCGCCGACGTCGGGCGCGACGACCCGGAGCTTGTGTTCGGGCGCGAGGCCGACAAAGGCGGTGAGCACCAGCCGCGCCACATGTGGGTTCTGGCTCGTGGTGTAAAGGGTGAGGTCGCCGGTGCCGGGATCGTAGGCGCCGATGGCCGCGCGCGGCTCGATGGCGTTGGGGATCAGCCGGTTGTTGGCAAAAGCGAGCCGGGTGACGTGGTGAGCGCCCGCGACGGCGGCGTCCGTGGCGGCCGCATCGCCAAGCTCCCAGTGATAGCAGAGGTTGCCCGGCGCGGCCTCGTGAAGCTGCGGCGCGCCCGACGCCTGCGCCTCGGCCGGCGCGGTCACCGGCGGCAGGTCGTCGATCTCCACGGCGACCGCCTCGGCGCCCGCCTTGGCCGCATCCAGGCTTTCGCCGATCACCACCGCTACGGCCTCGCCCACATAGCGCACCCTGCCCTGCGCCAGCACCGGGTGCGGTGGCGCCTTCATCTCCGAGCCGTCCACCGAGTGGATCATCCAGCCGCAGGGCAAGGGGCCGAGCTCGTCGGCGGCCACGTCGTCGCCGGTGTAAACCGCGACCACGCCATCCACCGCCAGCGCTTCCGCCGTCCCGACCGACCTCAGGGTGCCATGGGCCACGGCCGCGCGCACGAACACGGCGAAAAGCTCGTGGTCGAGGCGGATATCGTCCACATAGCGGCCACGCCCGGTGATGAAGCGCTGGTCCTCTTTCCTGAGGACGCTGGCGCCGATCCCCTGCCCCGTCATGATCAGCCCATCTCTTTGGCCGCCGCGGCGATGGCCTTAACGATGTTCTGATAGCCGGTGCAGCGGCAGAAGTTGCCCTCCAGCTCCTCGCGGATCACCGCTTCGGTGGGGGCGCCGTGGCGGTCGACGATGCCGATGCCGGCCATGATCATGCCCGGCGTGCAGAAGCCGCATTGCAGCGCGTGGTTCTCCTTGAACGCGCGCTGCATGGGGTGCAGGTCGCCGCCTTTGGCCAGGCCCTCGATCGTTGTGATCTCGGCGCCGTCGGCCTGGGCCGCCAGCATGGCGCAGGCTTTGACCGGCAGCCCGTTCCTATGGACAGTGCAGGCGCCGCATTGACTGGTGTCGCAGCCGACATGGGTGCCGGTGAGCCTGAGATCCTCGCGCAAAAGGTCGACGAGCAGCCGGTTGTCCGGCACGGAGACGGACACCGCCTCGCCATTGACGGTCAGAGTAAGTTCCAACGCCTTGGTCCCCTCGATGAAGTGGTTGGTGTTTGACCAGAGTCTTGCGGCTCCCCGCCCCGCACGCAAGCCGAATTTTTCACACAGGCACACCGGGCCCGAATTCTGGCCAGAAAAAAATCCCGGCAGCGGCCCGTGTTACCCGCCCCCTCCCCCTCGACGGCCCTCTCCCCTAATTATCATCGCGAGGCCCGGAGTACCGCGGCGATCTGGCCGCGGCGGCGCTCCGTCACCCCTAGATTGCTTCGCTTCGCTCGCAATTGTCTGTTGATGGTTTTGTATAGTTGGGTCATCCCCGCATGATGGGGTGCCGGGTCTGGGGGTCCAAACCGTATAGCTTGGTGACATTTTGGACCGGTCACCTGGGTTACAGTTTGGGCATAACGGCCACTGAAAGAGAGGTGGCCGATGGCATGGATGGAGATGAACAAGATGGATCAGCGCGTGCGTTTTATCGCGGC
>JAKSBY010000599.1 GCA_022360855.1 Sphingomonadales bacterium
AGGCATTGGCGATGGCTTGCTTTCCGAGTGCATCCGGAACCCCTTGTGACACAGCCACTTCCGCATCCGATTCGATCTCAGCCGGCCCTTGTTCGACGCTCTGCTCCGCTTTCTCTTCCACCGGCTCCGGCGTCACGTCCGTCCCGGAAGCGGGTACGTAGGCCTCGGTCGAGTCGCTGTCGGAGCTGGCGGGCTGCGCGGGCTCCGGCGCGTTCTTGTCGCCCGTGGTTTCGTCGACGCCGGCAACCATCACGGTCTCCGGCGGCGCAGATGCCGTTTCCTGTGTCGGGGTCAGAAGCCTTTCGGGCACCGGCGGCACCGCTGTCGACTGGGCGCTGGTCGTGCCGGGCTCGTAGACCCAGCCAAAATAAATCCCGACCATCACCGCGGCCGCGACTGCCATCACCGAAAGGCTCGGCACCCGGCTTTGCGGGATCGGCTCCGGAAAAACGAGCTCGGGTCCACCGTTGGGAACCGCGTTCCCTTCCTTGAAGGAATCCACCAGATCGTCCGGATTCAGATCGACCGATTTAGCGAAGGCGCGCAGGAAGCACAGCGCATAGGCCGGCGCCGGCAGGGCGTCGAAGTTATCGTCTTCGAGCGCCTTGAGATGGCGTTCGCGTATACAGATTTCCTCGGAGATTTCAGCGAGCGTTTTCTTGCGCGCCTTGCGCGCTTGCCTCAACTGTTCACCGATCGACTTCCCCGCGCCCCTCGACACAGACTTATACCTTCTCACGCCCCATTCGTCCCGGCCGGTCGCCCCGACGAAAAATTTGAATTCAGCTAACGCCCCTGCCCCGTCCCGTCCGGTATCAGACCTGCTGGTCTGTTCACCGGTGAGCATTTTGATCTTGACATGTAGCCTACCGACCACAAGTCAACAAAACTTTAAGCGGTTGAGTCAATTAGAAATTAGATTCTTCAGTTGTTTATCACCTCATCTTGAACCTTCGCGATATCAAATCGGGATTGCATGTTCATGTGCATAGGCTTTCAAGTTCTCCCGCAGCGAATGCTCCGGTGAGTTGAGAAGCGGCAGCAGCCGGCTCTCCAAGTCGCCAATATCAAGAGCGCGTATCATCACCCTGACCGGGCCGATGGCGGACGGCGAGATCGACAACTGCCTCAGGCCCAAGCCCACCAAAGCCAAGGCTTCCAAGGGCCGGCTGCCCATTTCGCCGCACAGCGTGACCGGCACTTCGGCGCGATTACACGCCTTGACCACCGACCTGATGAAAGAGAGAACCGCCGGCGAAAGGAAGTCGTAACGCTCCACCAGTTTCGGGTGGCTGCGGTCGGAGGCAAAGAAGTACTGCAAGAGGTCGTTGGTGCCGATGGACAGGAAATCGATCTCGGGCAACAGGCTGTCCAACTGCCACGCCAAAGCCGGGACTTCGAGCATGGTGCCGACTCGAATTTCGGCGGGAAGGCCCTCGCCGAGTCGCTCCAGACGCCTCTCTTCGCGTTTGACCAGCTCGCTCGCTCGCACGAACTCGGAAACATCGGCGACCAGCGGGAACATAATGCTGAGCCGGCGGCCCTCGGCAGCCTGGAGAAGCGCCCGAATCTGATAGCGCAACAGTGCCGGTCGATCGAGCGCGACCCGGATGGCGCGCCAGCCGAGCGCCGGATTCTCCTCATGCTCGCGCGGCAGGAACGGCACATGCTTGTCGCCACCGATATCGAGTGTCCGAAACACCACCGGCCGGTCGCCGGCAGCGTCCAGAACCTCCGAGTAGATCTGTTTCTGTGCCTTGAGGCTGGGCAGCGTGTCGGAAACCAGGAACTGGAACTCGGTGCGGAACAGGCCGATGCCCTCGGCGCCGGTGGCATCGAGGCTGGGCAGATCGATCATCAGGCCGGCATTGATATGCAGATGAACGTGGACGCCATCCTTGCTGACCGAAGGCAGGTCGCGCTGCGCCAGATATTCGGCGGCGCGCGCCTCGCGTAGCGCGATGTTCTCGAGATAGCTCTCGGCAACCTCGTCGTCGGGACGTATGAAGACGCCGCCGGCGTCCGCGTCGACGATGATCTTGTCGCCTTCGTCGACCTCCGCCAGCAGTCCCTGCATTCGGCCGATCATGGGGATTCCCATGGCGCGGGCGATAATCGTCACATGCGAGGTGGGGGACCCCTCCTCGAGGATGACCGCCTTGAGGTTCTCGCTGCGGTAGTCGAGAATCTCCGCCGGCCCCATATTGCGGGCAACGACGACCGATGGTTGGTCGAGCGCCGAGCGGCCGCCGTCCTCCCCGCTTGCCAGAAGGATGCGGATCAGCCGGTAGGCAAGGTCTTCGAAATCGTGCAGACGCTCGCGCAGATACGGATCCTCAGTGCTGAGCATGCGCGCCCGGATGTTCTGCTGAACACGCTCGATGGCGGCCTCGGCGGTCAGACCCGACTCGACAGCATCGAAAATCCGTTTCTGCCAGCCGCGGTCATAGGCGAACATCTTGTAGGCGTCGAGCACGTCGCGATGCTCGCCGCCGCCGATATCCGAGGCCGACATCAACTGATCGATGGACTCGCGCAGGGTCTCCAGCCCGGCCTCGAGACGGTGCTTTTCCTCCTCCACATCATCGGCCACCAGCATGGTGATCTCGATCCGCGGCTCGTGGAAAACGGCCCGCCCGGCAGCCACCCCGTCGACTAAAGCCAACCCCTCGAAATGCGCCGGCTGATCCGGCGCCGTGGTTGCATGAACGATTTCCCGCGGATCGACCAGTTCGCCCGAGGCGATGATCTCGGCCAGCACCATGGCGACCGTCTGCAGCACCTCGACCTCTTCCTCGGTATAGGTGCGGCGCGTACGGTTTTGCACAACGAGCACGCCGGCGACATTGCCCGAATGGACGATCGGCACGCCAAGCAGGGAGTGATAGATCTCCTCGCCGGTCTCGGGCCGGTAGACATATTTGGGGTGCTCCGCCGCCTCCGGCAGGTTGAGCGGCAGACCGGTTTCCGCGATATGGCCGACCAGGCCCTCGCCCATGGCGAGCTTGGTCATGTGCACCGCTTCTTTCTTGAGGCCCTGGGTGGCGAACAGCTCCAGCATCTGCCCTGCCCGCACCAGATAGACCGAGCACACCTCGGCCACCATGTCGGTCGCGATCACGCTGGCGACCTTATCCAGCCGCGCCTGGGCGCTGCCGGGTCCGGCCATTACCGTGTGCAGGCGACGCAACAGACGACGTGGGCTGGAGGAAGCTTCCATCTGGTTCAGGTCCAATTTTCCAACCGGCTTCATGGAGTATAGCTCATCAAAGGGCGCCGTCGCCGCCTTGACAAGCCGGGCTCAGGCCGCGTGCCGTTCAAGGTGGCGGGACGCCTGTTCCACCAACTCCGCCAGTATATCAGCGATCGGTTCTTCTTTTTTGACCATGCCGACGCTTTGGCCGGCCATCATGGAGCCGGTCTCCACATCGCCCTCGATGACGGCGCGGCGGAGCGCCCCGGCCCAGAAATGCTCGATGGCGAGCTGCGCCTGCTGCTGGCTGAGCTCGCCGGCATTGAACTGCTCCACCACCCGGCGCTGGGTCTCCATGAAATCTTCGGTTGCCGCGTTTTTGAGGGCACGGACGGGGATTACCGGAAATCGCGGGTCCAGTTGAACCGACGGGACGGCATCGCGCGCCGGGGCCCGCACGAAGGCTTCCTTGAATTTGGGATGGGCAATCGATTCGCTGGCGCAAACGAGCCGCGTGCCGAGTTGGCAACCCGCCGCGCCCATCTGCAGGTAGCCGCCGATGGCCTCGCCACGGCCGATGCCGCCGGCCACGAACACGGGCACGTCCTGGATATGCGGCAGTATCTCCTGCGCCAGGACTGCGGTGGAGACCGGGCCGATATGGCCGCCCGCTTCGGCGCCCTCGACGATCAGGGCATCGACGCCCGAGCGCACCAACTTCTTCGCCAGCGCCAGAGCCGGCGCGAAGCACAGGAGCTTGGCCCCGCCGGCTTTGATCTTCTGGATCGCCGGGCCGGGCGGCAGGCCGCCGGCCAGCACCACATGCGAGACCGTCTCCTCCAGGCAGACATCGATGAGCTGCGGCAGCATGGGATGGAGCGTGATCAGGTTGACGCCGAAGGGCCGTTCGGTCAGCGCGCGCGTCGCTTTTATTTCTTCGCGCAGCAGGTCCGGCGTCATGCTGCCGCAGGCGATGACACCGAAGCCGCCGGCGTTCGACATGGCGGAGACCAGGTTGCGCTCCGACACCCAGGTCATGGCGCCGCCCATAAGCGCGAGCTCGCAGCCCAGGAACTCCTGTCCGCGGCGCCAAAGCGCATCGAGCCGTTCGCGGCCAACACTGCTCATTCCGTTCGTCCCCATCTGTGCGTTATGCGAGTTTAATCGGCATCGAGCCCGTAGGCGGTGTGCAGGCTCCTGACGGCGAGCTCGGTATAGGCGGAATCGATCAGCACGCTGACCTTGATCTCGGAGGTCGAGATCACATGGATATTGATGCCCTTCTGCGCCAGCGCGTCGAACATACGCTGGGCCACGCCGGCATGACTGCGCATGCCGACCCCGATCACCGAGACCTTGACCACGTCGCCATCGGCGATGAGGCGGCGGTGCTCGATCTCGCCCTGGTTGGATTCGATGACCTTCAGCGCCTTATCGAGATCGCCCTCGGGCACGGTGAAGGTAATGTCGGTGGTCTTGCCGTCTTCGGAGGCGGCCTGGACGATCATGTCGACATTGATATTGGCCGTGGCCAACGGCCCGAACAGGGTGGCGACGACGCCGGGCTTGTCGCGCACGCCGACCAGGGTGATCTTGGCATCGTGCTCCGAATAGGTAATGCCGCTGACGACTTCTTGTTCCACGATTTCCTCCTCGCCCACGACCATGGTTCCCGGGGCGTCGTTGAAGCTGGAGCGGACGGCAAGGCGCACCCGATGCTTCATGGCCAATGCTACGGCGCGGGTCTGCAAGACCTTCGCGCCCTGGGACGCCATCTCCAGCATCTCTTCATAAGTGATCTTATCGAGCTTGCGCGCCTTCTGCACGATACGCGGGTCCGACGTATAGACCCCGTCGACATCGGTATAGATGTCACAGCGGTCGGCAGCGACGGCGGCAGCCAGTGCGACGGCGGAGGTGTCCGAACCGCCACGGCCTAATGTGGTGATCCGCTGGTCGGGGCCGACGCCCTGAAAGCCGGGAACAACCGGCACCTCGCCCGAGGCCAGCCGCTTGTCCAGCGCGCTCCGGCCAATATCCTGGATACGCGCAGCCGAGTGAATCTCATTGGTATGGATCGGAATCTGCCAGCCCAGCCAGGAGCGCGCCGGCACGCCGAGATTCTGGAGCGCAATGGCCAGGAGCCCCGACGTGATCTGCTCGCCGGCGGAGACCACCGTGTCGTATTCCCGCGCATCGTGCAGCGGCGCCATGTCGGAGCAATAGCCGACCAGC
>JAKSBY010000729.1 GCA_022360855.1 Sphingomonadales bacterium
CGTCGCCTATGTCATCGAGGCGCATTTCGAGATGACGGACAAGGCCGGAGAGGGCGACAACGAAGGCAAGCATCTCGACATGTTCAACCGCCGCGCCGAACGCGGCCAATGCTTCCATCAGCCCTCTCTGGGAACGCGCGAATTCGACGCCCGGTTCGAGCTGATCGCGCCCGATGCCCCCCTGCCGCAGGCCATCGACGAGACCCGCGACCTCGGCTTCATACTGTGGGACATCGATCACGCTGGGGAAGACCGGCCCTCACTCTTCTTCCGCGCCAAGCTGGAGAACGGTGTGATGACCATACCGCGACCGGGCTCGGCGGAGATCAGACGGTGAGCATGCTGGCCTCCCTTGCGCACGCCTATGAGCGCATGGCCGAAAAGGGCGACGTGCCCCCCTTCGGCTATTCAAACGAAAAAATCGGCTTCCTGATTTCCCTCGACGAAGACGGCAGCCCGGTGTCTGTCATCGATTTGCGCGAGGGGAAAAGCAAGAAGAAGCGCCCACGGCACATGGCCGTGCCACAGCCCGTCAAGCGCACGTCCGGCATCGCGCCCAATTTCCTATGGGACAAAACCTCCTATGTGCTGGGCATCACGGCGGGAGGCGGCAAAAGACTGGCCGAGGAGCATGCCGCCTTCCTCGAACGCCACCGGCAGGCGCTGATCGAAACCGATGATCCGGGTCTTCGCGCATTTTGGCGTTTTTTGGAACGCTGGACGCCGGAAGACTTTGAGCGTCTCGGCTGGCCCGAGGACATGAAGGACCAGAACATTGTCTTCGCTCTCGAAGGCGACCGGCGGCACAACATCCGTATGCATGACCGACCGGCAGCGCGCGCCCTGTGGGACCGAATGCAATCCGACTGTAACAAGACCGAGGCCATGTGCCTCGTCTCGGGAAAGAGGGCGCCGGTCTCACGCCTGCATCCTGCGATCAAGGGGGTCTGGGATGCGCAGTCATCCGGCGCATCCATCGTTTCCTTTAATTTGGACGCTTTCACATCCTGCGGCCACGAACAGGGCGACAACGCGCCCGTATCAGAAGAGACGGCCTTCGCCTATACGACCGTGCTCAACAAATTCCTAGAGCGGGACAGCGGACACCGCGTCCAAATCGGCGATGCATCCACCGTTTTTTGGGCGGACGGTTCAGACGCGGACATTGCCGAGGGAATTTTCTCGGCCATGATCGAAGGAGCGAGGGACGAAATCGACGAAAGATCGGAAGCCAAGAAAGTTGGGACCATCCTGAACAAGCTGCGCGCCGGAAAGCGGCTTAAAGATTTTGACCCCGGTCTTGCCAAGGGCGTGCGCTTTTATGTATTGGGCCTCGCCCCCAACGCGGCGCGGCTGTCGGTCCGCTTCTGGTTCGAGGGCGATTTCGGCACGCTAGCCGAAAATTACCTGCGCTTCATGGCGGATATGGAAATCGCACCTCGGACGGATCATGAAGCTCATGCGCCCCTTTGGCGCTATCTTGTCGAGACGGCAGCCATGCGCAAGCGCGAGAATGTGCCGCCCAACCTGGCAGGCGAATGGCTGCGCGCCATCCTGGCCGGCACCCGCTACCCATTGACCCTGCTGTCCAACGTTCTCATGCGGCTGCGCGCCGACAAGCATATCAATGCCTTGCGCGTCGCCATGCTCAAGGCCGTTCTCATACGCAATTACAAAATGGAGGTTCCCGTGGCGCTCGACTCCGACAACACAAATAAAGGCTACCTTCTCGGACGTTTGTTTGCCGCCTATGAGCAGACACAGTCGGCGGCGCTGGGTCGCCGTGTCAATGCGACGGTCAAGGACAAATTCTATGGCGCGGCATCGGCCCAGCCGCGAAAGGTCTTTGCCTTGCTCGAAAGCAATTCAGCCAATCATCTTTCGAAGGTCGGCAAACGGGCGCCGGGCTACAAGGAGACGCTCGAAAAGGTGATCGGCGGTATTATGGACCTGATGTCGCCGTCGGACGATCCATTCCCACCCTCGCTTTCCAGCGAACAACAGGCGCTTTTCGGCCTGGGCTACTACCATCAGCGCAACGCGTTCTTCAAATCCAAAACCGACGAGAAACCCATATCAGAGGAGGCCCACAAATGACCGTGCTCGGCAACCGTTATGACTTTGTTCTGCTCTTTGATGTCGCGAAGGGCAACCCCAATGGCGACCCGGATGCCGGGAACCTGCCGCGACTGGACCCGGAAACCAACCACGGCCTGGTCAGCGATGTCTGCCTCAAACGCAAGGTCCGTAACTATGTCGAATTAGCCAAAAGCGACGACCCGGGTTTCGCCATCTATGTTCAGGAGGGGGCGATTCTCAATGAGCAACACCGGAAAGCCTACAAGGCGATCCGCCCGGATGACACGAAGGTCGCCAAACAGGCAAGACTCAATCCGCAAAATGATGAAGAAGCCACCCGTCTGCGTCAGTTCATGTGCGACAATTTCTTCGATGTACGCAGCTTCGGCGCGGTCATGAGTACCGGCATCAATTGCGGCCAGGTACGCGGGCCGGTGCAATTTACGTTCGCTCAATCCGCCGAGCCGATCGTGCCGTTGGAGATTTCCATTACGCGCATGGCCGCGACCAATGAAAAGGAAAAGAAAGAGCGGGAAGCGGGCGATGACGACAATGAGCGAACCGACAATCGCACCATGGGCCGCAAACATATCGTGCCTTACGGCCTCTACCGCGCGCACGGCTTCATTTCAGCCGGCTTGGCGGAGCGCACGGGCTTCGGCGAGGGAGACCTCGACCTCCTGTTCGAGGCTTTGGAAAACATGTTCGAGCATGATCGTTCGGCGGCACGTGGAGAGATGGCCTCACGGAAACTGATCCTCTTCAAACACGCTTCGGCGCTCGGCAGTGCGCCCGCCCATGCTTTGTTCGATCGTGTAAAAGTAGGCCGCCACGTTGACGGCGCATTCCGCGAGATCGACGACCCCGGCCTCGACAACCTGCCGCCGGCGCGAAAGTTTGACGACTATGCCATCACCATAGACCGCGACGATTTGCCCGACGACGTCGAGATCATCGAGCGGCTCTAGCGTTCTTTAGAGATGCACCCCATCCCCATCTCGGCGCTTCAGCACGCGGTCTATTGCCTGCGTCAGGCGGCGCTCATTCATCTTGAGCGGCTGTGGGCGGAGAACCGGTTTACCGCCGAGGGCCAGGTGCTGCATCTGTCGACTCAGGACATGAAGCAGCGGCGCAAGAAAGGCGTGCGGCAGGTCACCGCATTGCCGCTGTTCAGCCAGCGGCTCAACCTCACAGGCCTCGCCGACGTGGTCGAGTTCGTCGCCGGGCCCGATGGCGAGACGCCGCATCCGGTGGAATTCAAGCGCGGCAAGCCGAAGTTGCACCGCGCCGACGAGGTGCAGCTTTGCGCCCAGGCGCTGTGCCTGGAGGAAATGACCGGATGCAGCGTACCCGAGGGCGCACTGTTCTATGGCACGACCAGGCGGCGCGTCTCGGTGCTGTTCGATGCGGAGCTCCGGTCGCTGACCGAAGATACGGTGGCCCAAGTGGCGGAACTCTTCGCCTCAGGCAGAACACCCGCCGCCTTATATAAGGTCGGCAAATGCCGCGCCTGCTCGCTCATGGCCGCGTGCCGGCCCAAGGCGGGCGGGCGCTCCGCTCTCGCCTGGCGAAACCGATCCCTGGCGGCGCATCTCGGCGAGGCCAGGAGGCCGTGAAACGTCTGCTCAACACCCTTTACGTCACCACCGAGGGCGCAAGCCTGAAGAAGGACGGCGAGAACGTAGTGGCCGAGATCGAGGGGGAGGAGCGCTCCCGCGTTCCGTTTCACATGCTGGGCGCCGTGGTCGCCTTCGGTGCCATCTATCTGTCGCCGCCTTTGATCCAGGCCTGCGCGGCGGCCGGAATCACCATCGTGCTGCTGGAGCGCCATGGCCGCTTTCGCGCCAGGGTGGAGGGCCCGACAACGGGAAACGTACTGCTACGCCGCGCTCAGTACCGCGCCAGCGACATTCCCGAGGACGTCATCCGCGGCCTGATCATGGGCAAGACCGTCAATCAGAGAGCCGTGTTGATGCGCGCCCTGCGCGACTACGGCGATGACATGGCCCCCGAGCACCGGGATGCCTTGGCCGCGGCTACGGACCGTCTGGCGAAAATCGCCCGACGCGTCGGCCATGGTGACGAGACGGCGGACAGCCTGCGCGGCCTCGAAGGCGATGCCGCGCGGCTCTATTATTCCGTGTTCGACAACCTGCTGCGCGCGCCGGATCCGGAAATCCGCTTTGACGGACGCACCCGGCGCCCGCCCCGCGATCCGGTAAACGCCGTGTTGTCCTTCCTTTACACGCTTCTGGTCCATGACTGCAGCTCGGCGGCGGAAAGCATCGGCCTCGATCCGGCGGTGGGCTTTCTCCACCGCGACCGGCCCGGCCGCCCGAGCCTCGCCCTCGACCTCATGGAAGAGCTGCGCCCCATCTTCGCCGACCGGCTTGCCTTGTCGCTGTTCAACCGCCGTCAGCTGCGGGCGCGGGATTTTGAGGTGCGCGATGGCGGCAGCGTGATGATGCGCGACGAAGCGCGCAAAACGGTCCTCACCGCCTGGCAGGAGCGCAAGCGGGAAGAGCGCCTTCATCCCTTCCTTCAGGAAAGAGTACCGTTCGGGCTCGTCCCCTATCTGCAGGCCCAGCTTCTTTCCCGGCATCTGCGCGGCGATCTCGACGCCTATCCGCCCTGGTTCTGGAAGTAAGGACGCCTATCATGATGGTCCTTGTCACCTATGATGTCGCGACGTCGACCGAGGGCGGCACCCGCCGGCTTCGAAAGGTCGCGAAGGCATGCCTGGATTTCGGGCAAAGAGTGCAGTTCTCGGTATTCGAGATCGAGGTGGATCCGGCCCAATGGACAGCTTTGAAAGCAAGGCTGGAACGAATCATCGACCCGGAAACCGACAGCCTGCGGTATTACTTCCTTGGCACCAATTGGCAGCGACGCGTGCAGCATGTGGGCGCCAAACCCGCGACCGATTTACATGGCACCTTGATCGTGTAGGGCCGGGGGAAGGCCGGTGCGAACCATAAGCGTGCGCTAGAATCCGGGCAAGTTCGCACGACGCGTAGCTCTTTGAAATCGTTAAGAGTTTTGAGTTGAGGCCGTCGAATGCCCGGCAGACGCAAGCATAAACGCCTGGATCCGTGCGGACGATGCGCTTTTGTGCCCGAGATCAACAAGTTATACTGAAACAGTCGCTCCCCTCGCGGGAGCGTGGATTGAAACTCCTATCCTCCAGTGGACACACCAAGCATCACTGGTCGCTCCCCTCGCGGGAGCGTGGATTGAAACCCTCACCACCTGATGGGCTATGGCTCATGATGCCGTCGCTCCCCTCGCGGGAGCGTGGATTGAAACGGTGAATACCTGCCAACACCGTCCTGTGTGAGACGTCGCTCCCCTCGCGGGAGCGTGGATTGAAACGCGTCTACGTTTAGGGTCGAGTAGTCCCCGTCAGGTCGCTCCCCTCGCGGGAGCGTGGATTGAAACGCGGCATGACCGACGTCCATGTCAGCCTGTGGATTGTCGCTCCCCTCGCGGGAGCGTGGATTGAAACGCCGTATCAGCTCGGTCATTAATGGCGCGATCGCGTCGCTCCCCTCGCGGGAGCGTGGATTGAAACCTTAGCCTGATTGATCGTCGCCGGGCTTCTCGGTGGTCGCTCCCCTCGCGGGAGCGTGGATTGAAACACGCGATTGGCTGGCTCATGAGCGCATCAGTTTGTCGCTCCCCTCGCGGGAGCGTGGATTGAAACCACAACAGGCTCAGAATGTCCTGTTGCGGCAAC
Organism: Sphingomonadales bacterium; assembly: GCA_022360855.1. Classification (GTDB taxonomy): domain Bacteria; phylum Pseudomonadota; class Alphaproteobacteria; order Sphingomonadales; family JAKSBY01; genus JAKSBY01. The sequence continues at coordinate 5,816 of JAKSBY010000729.1, forward strand.
GGTCGCTCCCCTCGCGGGAGCGTGGATTGAAACACATGAGCCTCATGGCTTCCAAACAGTCTGCTGAGGTCGCTCCCCTCGCGGGAGCGTGGATTGAAACTCCGGCACC
>JAKSBY010000368.1 GCA_022360855.1 Sphingomonadales bacterium
ATAGTCGGCGAGCGCGATGGCGCTTTCCATGGCGAGCTTGGTGCCGGAGCCGATGGAGAAATGCGCCGTCGCCGCCGCATCGCCCAACAACACGATGTTCTTGTGCGACCACTTCTCGCAAAGCACGCGGCGAAAGTTGAGCCAGGCCGAGCCGCGCAAGTGCTTGGCGTTGGTCATCAGGCTATGGCCGCCGAGATAGTCGGCGAAGATGCGCTCGCAAACGGCGATCGACTCGTCCTGGCTCATGTCGCCGAAGCCGAAGCGGTCCCAGGTCGCCTGGGTGCATTCGACGATGAAGGTCGCCGTGTCGTCCTCGAACTGATAGGCGTGCGCCCAGACCCAGCCATGCTCGGTCTTCTCGAAAATGAAGGTGAAGGCGTCGTCGAATTTCTGCCGTGTGCCGAGCCAGGTGAACTTGCATTTCCGCGTGTCGATATCGGGCTTGAACGCCTCGGCGAAGCGCTCGCGAATCTTCGAATTGATGCCGTCGGAGGCGACGATCAGGTCGTAGTCGGCGAAGCTGTCGATGTCGTCGGCCTCGGTCTCGAAGCAGAGCGCGACGCCAAGCTCGGTCGCGCGGTCCTGCAGGATATTGAGGAGCGTCATGCGACCGATGCCGCAAAAGCCGTGGCCGGTGGAGAGCGATCGGGTGCCCTTGTGGAAGACGGCGATGTCGTCCCAATAGGCGAAATTGCCGCGAATCGTTTCGGCGCTTACAGGGTCGTTGGCGGCCAGGTTTTGCAGCGTGTCTTCGGAAAGCACGACGCCCCAGCCGAAAGTGTCATCGGGCCGGTTGCGCTCGATGACGACGACCTCGTGGCGCGGATCCCTGAGCTTCATGCAGATCGCGAAATAGAGCCCCGCCGGTCCCCCTCCGATACAGGCAATCCGCATGCGCCACCTCTGAGTCCGATTCCAGTGTGGCGACGATAAGCTTTATATTTAAATATTTCAAGCATAAAATATATAAGAAGCATCGAGACAGGTAGATCTCCGTCTTTAGCGCACCCAGTCGCGTTCGAGGCGCCGGGCGGACAGCAGGAAAAGTACGGCCGCGGCGACGTAGAAGCCGGTTCCGGCGAGGATCGCATAGCGCAGCGACTCCTCGCCGAAGCGGGTTTGCAAGGCATCCGACACCGCGCCGAGCATCACCGTTCCAGCGCCGAGCCCGATCAGATTGTTGATGAACAGGAAGATGGCGGACGCCGTGGCCCGCATATTGGGCGTAACGAGGTGCTGGATGGCCGAGAGGACCGGCCCGAGCCAAACCAGCCCGAGCGCCGTCGGCACCAGCAGCACGACGAAGGCCAACGCAAGCGACGGCGACAGGATGCCGGCAACGTAGAAGGGCACGGTGGCGATAAACGCGGTGGCCGGAATCGCGGCATAGGCCGCCTTGCGCCGTTTGCCGAGCCGGTCGCCCAGGGCGCCGCCGAGCCAGATACCGGCGATACCGCCGACAAGCAGAATCGTGCCAAAGAACAGCGACGCATCGAGCAGGCTCAGCCCATAGCTGCGGACAAAGAAGGACGGCAGCCAGAAGAACAGCCCGTAGCCCATCATCGAGGAACAGGCGGCGCCGAAGGAGAGGCCCCAAAAGCTGGGCTTGCGCGCGATCGTGCCGATGACCTCGGCGAAGCGGGCGGGCTCGGTCGCCGCCGTGGGCGGGTCGAAGCCGCCGCGCACCGGTTCGCGCACCGTGAGCCGGAAGACCGGCGCCAGCAGGACGCCGGCCAGCCCGACCGCGATAAATGCCACGCGCCAGTCGATCAGGCTGGCGACGACACCGCCGAAGACGATGCCGAGCGCGCTGCCGATGGGGATGCCGAAGGAGTAGGCCGCCAGTGCGCGGGCCCGCTCATGCGGCGGAAAGAAATCGGCGATCAGCGAATAGGCCGGTGCCACCCCGCCGGCCTCGCCGACACCGACGCCGAGCCTGGCGGCAAACAGCTGCCAGAAATTCTGTGCCAGCCCGCAGACGGCGGTCATCAGGCTCCACAGGGTGAGCGCGATGGTCATGATCCAGGTTCGGCTCCAGCGGTCCGCCAGCATGGCGATGGGGATGCCGAGGAGAGTGTAGAACAAGGCAAAGGCGAGCCCGCCCATGAGGCCGAGCTGGGTATCGGAAAGCCCGAGATCGGCCTTGATGGGGATGGCCAGAATGCCGACGATCTGCCGGTCGATGAAGTTGAAGGTGTAGACGACGACCAGGATGACGAGCACCCAGGCGCGATAGGCGCGGGAATGACGCGCGGCGCGGGCGGGATCGGCCTCCGGGATTTCCGTCACATCCGCAACTCTTTACCTGTATCCGGTCGCGCAGGGTGCGTCTTACGGCAGGATCGCCGGCAGGGCAAGGCCATGGTCGCGGGCGCAGGCGAGGGCGTCTTCATAGCCGGCGTCGGCGTGGCGCATGACGCCGGTTGCCGGGTCGTTCCAGAGCACGCGCTCAAGCCGCCGGGCCGCGTCTTCGGTGCCGTCGGCGACGATCACCATGCCGGCATGTTGCGAGAAGCCCATGCCGACGCCGCCGCCGTGATGGAGGCTGACCCAGGTGGCGCCGGACGCGGTGTTGAGGAGCGCGTTCAGAAGCGGCCAGTCGGAGACCGCGTCCGAGCCGTCCTTCATCGCCTCGGTCTCGCGGTTGGGGCTGGCGACGGAGCCCGAATCGAGATGGTCGCGGCCGATGACCACGGGTGCGGTGAGCTCGCCTGCCGCCACCATGTCGTTGAAAGCCAGCCCAAGCCTGTGCCGGTCGCCGAGGCCGACCCAGCAGATGCGCGCCGGCAGCCCTTGAAAGGCGATGCGCTCGCGGGCCATGTCGAGCCAGTTGTGCAGATGCGCATTGTCGGGCAGCAGCTCCTTGACCTTGGCGTCGGTGCGGTAGATGTCTTCCGCCTCGCCGGAGAGCGCGGCCCAGCGGAACGGGCCGATGCCGCGGCAGAATTGCGGGCGGATATAGGCGGGCACGAAGCCGGGGAAGTCGAAGGCGTTTTCCAGCCCCTCCTCGAAGGCCATCTGGCGGATGTTGTTGCCGTAATCTAGGGTCGGGATGCCGGCGTTCCAGAATTCCAGCATGGCGGCGACGTGTACCTTCATGGAGGCGCGCGCGGCGGCCGCGACCGCCTTGGGATCGGTCTCGCGCCTCTCGCGCCATTGGGCCAAGGTCCAGCCCGCGGGCAGGTAGCCATTCACCGGATCATGCGCCGAGGTCTGGTCGGTGACGATGTCCGGCCGCGCGCCGCGGGCCACGAGCTCGGGAAAGACCTCGGCCGCATTGCCGCAGAGGCCGACGGATTTCGCTTCGCCGGCTGCGGTCCATTGCGCAATCAGTTCAAGCGCCTCGTCCAGGGTCTCGGCGTGATGGTCCAGGTATTTGGTGCGCAGCCGGAAGTCGATGCTTTCCGGATTGCATTCGACGGCGAGGCACGAGGCGCCGGCCATGACCGCCGCCAGGGGCTGGGCGCCGCCCATGCCACCCAAGCCCGCGGTCAGGATCCAGCGGCCCGCGAGATCGCCGCCATAGTGCCGGCGGCCGGCTTCGACGAAGGTCTCGTAGGTGCCCTGAACGATGCCCTGCGAGCCGATATAGATCCACGAGCCCGCCGTCATCTGGCCGTACATCATCAGCCCCTTGCGGTCGAGTTCGCCGAAGGTCTCCCAATCGGCCCAATGCGGCACGATGTTGGAGTTGGCGATCAGGACGCGGGGTGCGTCCGCATGAGTCTTGAAAACCCCGACCGGCTTGCCGGACTGCACCAGCAGGGTCTCGTCCTCGCCGAGAGTCTGCAAGGTTGCCGCGATGCGGTCGAAATCGGCCCAGGTGCGGGCGGCGCGGCCGATGCCGCCATAGACGACAAGCTCGTCCGGGTTCTCGGCCACCTCGCGGTCGAGGTTGTTGTGCAGCATGCGGTAGGGCGCTTCGGTGGTCCAGCTGCGGCAGGTGAGCTCCGGCCCCACCGGGCTCTTCACGTCGCGCCTATTCGCCAGCCTGTCGTTCATGCTCTGCTCCGTTCAAATGTCCGGTGCGCGCCAGCGCGTCAATGCGGCCCAAGATCTCGGCCAGCACCTCGCGCAGCCGCGCCGCTTTTTCCTCGGAATAGTCGAAGGGTGCCTCTTCGGCCTCCAGATAGCAGGCCTGGGCGATCTCCATCTGTATGGCATGGACGCCGTCCGCGGGCCGGCCGTAATGACGGGTCGTCCAGCCGCCGCGGAAGCGGCCGTTCACGACCGAGGTGAAGCCCTCGGCGCGCCCGCAAATCTCGGCCACGGCGCGGGTCAGTGCGGGCGCGCAAGCGGCGCCGTCGTTGTCGCCGATATTGAGATCGGGGAGCCGCCCCTCGAAGAGGTAGGGAATCTCGGAGCGGATCGAATGGCAATCGTAGAGGACCGCGAGGCCATGCGCCGAACGGACGCGGTCGACCTCGGCCTGGAGCGCCGCATGGTAAGGCCCATGAAACTCCAGGCGGCGCGCTTCGACCTCCCTATCCGGGGGTGGCGTGATCCAAATCGGTGCGCCGTCGAAGCTGACGCGGGGCACGAGGCCCGTCGTGTTCCGCCCCGGATACAGGCTTTCGCCGGACGGGTCCCGGTTGGCGTCGATCACGTAGCGATGAAAATTGGCGCGCACGATGGTGGCATCGGCAAGAAGCCCGTCATAGAGCCGGTCGACATGCCAGTCCGTATCGGTTAGCGCGCACCCGACTTCGTTGAGTTGTGCCTGGATCCCGTCCGGCAGGCCGGTGCCCGCATGCGGCTGGCCCAGGACGACGGGCCCGCTGCCTCGGATGACGCTGACCGGCGTCATGCCGCGGGTTCGAGGTCGATGGCCGACGCGCCCGCCGGCTGGGCGAAGGTCGGCGTATCCAGTACAAGCTCCGTGAGCGCGGCGATGTCCGGGTAGAGGATACGGTCGTCGCCTTGCGGCGGGCAGTGGGCGCGGATGGACGCGATGATCTCCTGCAGCGCCTTACTTGTCTTCAGCGGCGCTCTCAGCTCGATTCCCTGTGACCCGGCCATTGCCTCGACAGCGACGATGCCGGCGAGGTTCCGCGTCATCTCGCCGAGACGCCGGGCCGCGTGGCAGGCCATGGAAACGTGGTCCTCCTGGTTGGCCGACGTCGGTGTGGAGTCGACCGAGCGCGGATTGGCCAGCGCCTTGTTTTCACTCATCAGCGCGGCCGCCGAGATTTCGGTCACCATGAGGCCGGAATTGAGGCCCGGGTTGGGCGTGAGGAACGCCGGCAGTCCAAAGCTCAGAGCCGGATCGACGAGAAGCGCGATGCGCCGCTGCGCGATGCAACCGGCCTCGGAGATGGCGAGCGCGATCTGATCGGCGGCAAAGGCGACGGGCTCGGCGTGGAAATTGCCGCCGGAAACGATGCAGCCGTCGGAAAGCACGAGAGGATTGTCGGTTGCCGCATTGGCCTCGATGCGCAAGGTCGTGCCGGCTTGGCGCAACAGATCGAGGCAGGCGCCGAGCACCTGCGGCTGGCACCTTATGCAGTAAGGATCCTGCACCCGCGTGTCGCCTTCCGTATGGCTGGCCAGGATGCGGGAGCTTGCGAGCAGCTCGCGGAGCCGGCGGGCCGCATCGATCTGCCCCTGATGGCCGCGCAGCTCCTGGATTTCGGCGCAAAACGGCTCTGCCGTCGCCATGGCCGCGTCGACCGAGAGCGCGCCGGTGGTCAGCGACGCCAGCGCCAGGCGCCAGGCGTCGAACAGGCCCGCCAGCGCCAGCGCCGTCGAGACCTGCGTGCCGTTGATCATGCCGAGCCCTTCCTTGGCGGAGAGCGCGATGGGTTCGAGCCCGAGCTTGGCGAGCGCGGCTCCGGCCGCCATGCGCTTGCCACCTAACGTGACCTCGCCTTCGCCGATCAGGGGCGCGGTCATATGCGCCAAGGGCGCGAGATCGCCGGAGGCGCCGACCGAGCCTTGCCCGGGGATGATCGGCAACACGTCCGCCGCGATCATGGCCTCGATCTGTTCGATCACCCGCCAGCGGACGCCGGAGGCGCCGCGGCCGAGCGACAAGAGCTTCAGCGCCATGACCAGCCGCGTAACCGGCGGCGCCAGCGGCGTGCCGGTGCCGGCGCAGTGGGAGAGGATGAGATTGCGCTGCAACTGTGCGGTATCGTCGGGGCCGATCCGCACCGAGGCGAGCTTGCCGAACCCGGTATTGACGCCATAAACGGCGGCGTCACCGTCGGCCGCGCGCGCGATCACCTCGGCGGACCGGTCTACCGCCGGGCGCGCGGCGGGGTCGAGACGAAACGGCGCGTCGCTTCGGTAGATCGCTTCCAGCTCGGCGAGGGTCATTGCCCCCGGCGTCAAAATGATGCTCATTTGATTTCCCTCGACGGGTCCGCAGCACGCTTGATCCGCGTGGTCGGGCCTTTATCTTGTTTAGGTATATTTGGAATGGACGCAAGCCCAATGAGCCGGACGATTTTTGCCGAGTTTGCTCTAACCGAAGCCGGCTGGGCGCGGGATGTATGCGTTACCGTCGGTGACGCCGGGTTCATCGACTCGGTTGAGCCCGCCAATCACGACGGCGCAACGTCGGTAGGCGTGCTCCTGCCGGCGGCCGGCAATCTGCACAGCCACGGCTTTCAGCGCGCCCTGGCCGGGCTGGCCGAGGCGCGCGGGCCGGCCGGCTCCGACGATTTCTGGAGCTGGCGCGATCTGATGTATCGCTTTCTCGCCGAACTCGGCCCCGACGAGGTCGAGGCCATCGCGGCGAGAGCGCAGATGGAGATGCTGGAAGCGGGTTTCGCTTCGGTCGGCGAGTTTCATTACCTGCACTATCAGGCCGACGGCACGCCTTACGATCAGCCGGCCGAGCTGACGCGTCGGCTGCTCGGTGCGGCGGCGCAAACCGGCATCGGCTTCACCCACCTTCCCGTCCTGTATATGCAGGGCGGGCTCGACGGCCGGCCGCTCGCGGGCGGGCAGCGCCGCTTCGGCTGCGATCCGGACGGCTTCGCGCGGCTCTACGAGGCCTGCGCCGAATCTCTTGTCGACTGCCCGGCCGATTTTCGCCTCGGGGTCGCGCCGCACTCGCTCCGCGCGGTGTCGCCGGAGGGCCTGGAGTTTGCCACCCGGCTGGCCGGTGATGTGCCCATCCATATCCATATCGCGGAACAGGTTGCGGAGGTCGAAGCCGTCGAGGAAGCACTGGGCGCGCGGCCCGTTCAATGGCTCTTGGACAACGCCCCGGTGGACGAGCACTGGTGCCTGGTCCATGCCACCCATGTCACCGATGACGAATGCGACGCCGTTGCGGCGGCCGGCAGTGTCGTCGGCATCTGCCCGGTCACCGAGGCCGATCTCGGCGACGGCATTTTCGATGCCGTCCGTTTCGCGGACGCCGGCGGGCGCTTCGGCGTCGGCACGGACTCGAATATTCGCATTTCGCTCACCGAGGAATTGCGGATGCTGGAGTATTCCCAGCGGCTGCGCGACCGCCGCCGCGTGCTGTTGGCGGATCAGGACCGTTCCTGCGGCCGCCTCCTCTATGAGCAGACGGCGCAGGCCGGGGCGCAGGCACTTGGCCGCGACGCCGGATGCATCGCCCCCGGCGCATTGGCCGATCTGGTGGCGCTGGACGCCGAGAGCGCGCTCCTGGCCGGGCTTTCCGGCGACCGTCTCCTGGACGCCTGGATCTTCGCCGGCGACGACCGGGCCGTGACCGACATCTGGGCCGCCGGCCGCCACGTGGTCCGGGACGGCCGCCACATCCGCCGCGACGAAATCGTCCGCCGTTTCGCCTCCGTCATCCGGGACATCCGCGCGCGGCTTTAGGGCCTCGGCTTCCGACGCCCGGCGGGCGGGCTCCCGGACCGTTAACCGAAACTTAAGTACGTTCAAGCAATGGTGGCGTGATAATTCAATCTTTGAGAGTGGTCTTCTATTCGAGTGCCGTAGGGAGCGTTCCGACACAAGCGTCAGTACAAGTGAGTCTTCCGCCGGCATTCGATTGAATCTCACCGATCAGGGTGAACGATGGCCGACGATCAGGCGTCCCGGGCTCATGAATCGGCGATTCATGACTCCACCAGAATTCTCATCGCCGAGGATAATGCGGGCGACCAGCGCATCATTCGCGAGCTTCTCGCCGAGGTCCAGGACCACCATTACGAGACCGACTGGGTCACGTCGGTAGAAGACGCGAGGTCCGCCCTCGGCAATGGCGGCTACGACATCCTGATCGCCGACTATCTGCTCGATGACGGCTGCGGCCTCGATCTGGTGCCGGCGTCGTCGAATGGCGCGGCATTGCCGACGATCCTGCTGACCGGCCATTCCAGCCGCAAGGTCGATCTCGCCGCCATGCAAGCCGGTGCCGCGGACTTCATTTCGAAAGACGACCTCAACCCGGCGCTTCTGGAGCGGGCCATCCGCTACGCGCTCGAGCACGAGCGCACCAAGCACCGGCTGCGGGAGAGCCAGCGGGATCTCGAGCAGCGCAATGCCGAGCTGGAAACCGCGAAGTGGGA
>JAKSBY010000646.1 GCA_022360855.1 Sphingomonadales bacterium
TCAATGCCTGAAAGAGCGGGGATCACCATGGTATTTGACGTCACGAAGGCATTTGCGGCCGCCGTTGTCCTCACCATGTTTGGCGCGGCGTTCGGACGCGCCGGCGAAGTACCGGATTATACCTGGGAGAAGGAGATCTTCGTCGAAATGCGCGACGGGATCCGCCTGTCCACAGACATTCTTCTTCCCGGAAACGCCCCGGAAAAACTGCCGACCGTGCTGATCAGAACGCCCTACCACAAAGACAATACCCATTGGGTCTTCTTCGGTTCGTGGAACGAGCATTTCCTGAAGAATGGCTACGCAGTGGTCATCCAGAGCGAGCGCGGCCGGCATTTTTCCGAGGGCTACTACGAAGACTATCTGGAAGGCGCGAAAGACGACGGCTACGACACGGCGGAATGGATCGCCGATCAGCCCTGGTCCAACGGCAAGATCGGCACCTTTGGGTGTTCGTCATCGGCCGAGCATCAGTGGGCCATGGCGGCCGCCCGGCATCCGGCCCATGCGGCGATGCTGCCTCTCGCATCGGGTGCGGCCATCGGCGACATCCCGGGCAACGACACGCAGGGCGCGATCTACCGCGGCGGCATCCCGCAGCTCGGTCTTTGGACCTGGTGGTACCACGACACCGCGACCAGCGAGCGGCTCCTGCTGCCGCCCAACACCGACCAGGCGCAGCGTATCCGCCTCAGGAACACGTTTTCCCTTCAACCCATGACCTATTTCTACGAAATGGAGAACATGACGATTAATCCGTCCAAGGAGAAAAACGTCAGTCTTGAGACCTTCCGGGTTCTGCCAAGCAAGGACGCCATCCGTCAGCTCGGCGGCGCGTTGACCCCGTTTGACAAATACATCACCTGGACACCGGGCGACCCGCGCTGGGACGCGGTCAACCAGGCGCGGGCCGGCCATACGCAGGTTACGCCCGCCATCCACCTGAACACCTGGTACGACATCGGCGTCGGCGAAATGATCCGCATGTTCAAATACCTTCAGGACCGGCAAACGCCGGGGCAATATCTGGTGATCGGATCGAGCGCCCACTGCCGCTTCCTCAACGAGGCGTCGATGAAAGACGTCAAGATCGGCGATCTCGAATTGGGGGACGCGCGTTATCGCGGCAACGACAACGGCTACCGTGAGCTGTTTACCGGCTTTTTCAACCGTCATTTGAAAGGCGAGGACAACGGCATCGACCAGATGCCAAAAGTCCAGCTCCATGTGATGCACAAGGGGTGGATAACGAGCGACGCATGGCCGCTGCCCTCGACCAGCCTGGTCAAATACTATCTCGACAGTACCGGCGAAGCCGGGTCGAGAATGAGGAGCGGCGTGCTCTCCACCAGCCTTCCCCAAGGCGCACACGCCGACGTTTACGAATACGATCCGATGAATCCCGTGCCCGCGCGCGGCGGGGGCTGCTGCGGCGACGCCATGGCGGTCGACCAGCGTGACATCGAAGCCCGCGCGGACGTGTTGACCTATACGACGCCTGAGCTCGAAGACGGCGTCACGGTCGCGGGCTCCATAGAGGTCGTGCTCTATGTGTCGTCCCTGGCGAGGGACACGGATTTCATGGTGAAGCTCATCGACGTCTACCCCGACGGCAAAGCGATCAACCTCAACGACGACGGCTTTCGCATGCGCTATCGTGAGGGTTTTGACAAAAAGGTCCTGATGCAAGAGGGCGACGTCTACGAAATCCGGCTGACCAATATGGTGACCGCTAATCATTTTCAGCCGGGCCACCGGATCCGGCTGCAGGTTTCCTCCAGCAACTTTCCCAACTACGAGCGCAATCTCAACACCGGCGGCAACAACTATGACGAAACCGAGGGGGTCGTGGCCGTGAACAGCCTCCACCACACCGCCGACTATCCGTCCCACGTAATCTTGCCGATTCTTCCGGATTGACCGGACGCGCACCGAGACGCGTTGCTATGCAGCGGACGGCGCTTCCCGACGCACGTTCGACAGCAGCAGCAGTACGCAGGGCACCGCGGCCAAGCAGACGAACGCGATCGCGAGCCCGAGAGATCGATCGCCGAAACCGGGGTTCAACAGATCGCTGACCCAACCGACCGTCTGCGGCCCGAGGCCCAGACCGAAAACGCTCAGAAAAACGATGTTGACGGAGGCGGCCAGCGCGCGCCTTTCCGGCGGCGCGAGGGAGATCACATAAGCGTAGATCGGCGGCACCGCCGCGAAGGAAAAGAAGTCCGCGCAAAACCAGAGATAGACCGTTTGTTCGGACGGCGCCAGAAGCACGACACTCAAAAAGGCGATCAAGAGCGCCGTCATCGCAGACGGCAGCCACAGATAGTAGCGGCGGTCGGCCCGAAGAAGCCGGTGCCCCAAAGTCGCCAGAAACGCCGTTCCCAATATGCCGCCGGCCAGCGAAGAGATACCGAGAAAACGTCCCGCTTCCGTGGATGTGAACTCCATCGAACGAATGAAGAATGACGGCGCCCAGTAGGAAACCCCGAAACTGAAAAGCCCGTACAGGCCGAACGCCATGACCGTACGTATGTAGCGCGGCGAGGACAGCAATTCGCCTACATCACGAAAAAAAGACTGTCTCGTGGTCAGCGGCTTGCCGTTCTCAGCGCTTGTGCCACGCCTGGGCTCCGGCAACAGCAGCATCACGAGGCTCAGCACGAAACCGGGGGCGGCCGCCACAAACAGGGTCGTCCGCCAGCCGAACGTATCGACCATCCAGCCGCCGGCGTAGTAGGCAAAGCTGCCGCCGACAATGCCGCCAAAGGTAAAAAAGGATATGGCGGTCGCGCGGTCGTGGGGCGCGAAAAGGTCCGAGATCAGGGAATGAGCCGCGGGCACGACGCCGGCCTCCCCGGCCCCCACCCCAAATCGCGCGAAAACCAGATGCCAGTATTGCGACGCAACGCCGCCAAGCGCCGTCATAGCGCTCCAAAACGACAGGATGGCGGCAATCAGACGCGTACGCGACACGCGGTCCGCCAGCCGGGCGACGGGCACGCCGCACAAGGCATAGGAAATGGCGAATGCAACGCCGGTCAGGAAGCCCACCTGCCCGTCCGAAAGCCGGAACTCGGACTTTATCGGCTCCACCAATGTCGCGATGATGTGCCGGTCAAGAAGCGCCAGGGCGAAGACCAGGGAGAGCACCAGCAGCGATAGCTTGGAGCTTCCGGGCGAAGAAAAAAAGCTGTCTGGTTTCGGCCTTTTTCCTTGCGATGCGTTGTCGTCAACGCCTTGGTCCACCGCACATCCCCCGTCTGCTTGCGATCACTCACTCCCCGGGATGGCGTTCACCATTCTGCTCCTAAGGACCCTCTCGTTCTAAGGGGCGGCACCCATACCGCCTATTGCTGATTCATCATATTCGCTATTAGCTCCGCTGATGCGGCGGCCGAAAGCCGGTCATCGCCGAAATCAGAACGCCAGCTCCAAGCCCGCCCCAAATGTCCGTGGCTGGACGATCCCGCCCGCGACGGGAACGTCGTCGACGCTTTGGCTGACGAGGACGACGGACCTGTCGTCGAGAAGATTCTGCGCGAAGGCGAATAACCTCACCTTGCCCACCCCATACTCGATACGGCCGTTGACCAGCGCGTAGGCATCGACGCGCTCGGCGGAAACGTTGTCGTCGGTGCTATACTGTTCGCCCACAAAAGAGCCAGACAGACCTATGGTCAGGCCGCGCAGCACCTCCCAATCGCCGCCGAATGTGAGGGTGAGATTCGGCGCGCGCCCAAATTCATTGCCTCGCAGGGCCGCGTCATTCGCCGATGCCGTGAATCGATCGATTGACGTTTGCAGATAGCCGACCGACGCGAACAGGAAAATACCTTCGACCGGGGCATACTGGAGCTGCGCTTCGAAGCCGTAGGCCTTGGCGGCTTCGGCATTGCGGATAAGCGAATCGAGATTGTTGGGGAAGGGAAACCCGGTATCGATCAGGGTCTCTCGCTGCGTATCCTTGAAGTCCATGTAGAATAGGTTGCCGTTCAGCCGCAACTTGCCGTCGGCGAGGATAGCGCGCCAGAACAGCTCATAGTTCCACAGGGTCTCCTTGGAGTATTCGGTTGTCGCGCCGTTGAAGAAGGAGAAAGAGAGCCCGCCCGGATTATAGCCCTTCTGCGCCGTCACGCCGGCCGAGACCGTATCCGTAATCTGATACGTCACACCGGCTTTTGGCAGCCAGTCGCTAAAGGTCTGGTCAAAGGCGATGCTTATGAAGGGCGGCGCGCCGGGGAACCCGACGGTCCCGGACCTTTCCTGCTTATCATTTTGATATCTCAGACCCAATGTCGCTTCCAGGCCCTCAAACAGAGGAACGCGAACCTCACCGAAGGCAGCATAGCTTCTCAGGCGGTCGATGAAATCACCGAAGCCTATGCCAAATCCGCTGAAATCCGTCGCCTCATCGTCGGAGCTGCCGAAATAATAGAGGCCAAAAACCCCCGAAATGCCGCTATTGCCCTGGTAGCTGATCAACAGCTCATTCGTGAAATCCTCCGATCGGATTTCTGCTTCACCGAAACCGTCGACAGCGAGACGATCGGTATTCTGATCGGCAAAAGTCGTAAGATTGGAAACCGTAACGGTATCGCTTGCTTCATAAGAGAGCTTCAAAGTCGCGGCAAAGGTCTCGATATCCCAATAGCCGAACTGCGCCGGTGCTTCAAAATCAGCGAAATCGTCCAGGGGCCTGCTGAAATCGACAATCGTCGCTTGCCGACCCTCGGAACCGGTGTTTTCGATCTTCAAGGCGGCTTCGAAGCCCTGCAATGCACCGGGGCGCCACAAGGCCTTGGCGCGGAATGCGGCAAGGCGCTCGTCATCCGCGTCTTCTTCGTCTAACCCTTCGGGCGTCGGCAAGCCCGGTGCGCGATTGAGGAAGGACTCGCTTGCGCGCCAGTTGGCCACGACCCGGACAGCGAGTTCGTCCTCCATGATCGGCAACGAGGCATGGCCCGAGAATTGGCGCGTGGCGAAATTACCGGCAACCGCGCGCAGGCCGGCCTGCGCGTCCTTGAGCGACGGGTCCTTTGTCACGACAAAGATCGCACCGGCAATGGAGTTTCTGCCTTGTGTCGTTGTCTGCGGTCCGCGATAGACTTCGACACGCTCGAGGTCATAGAGACCTTGCAGCCCAAAAAGAAGTTCGTTGCCACTCAGCGGGCGCCCGTCGATTTGAATCGTGGTGCGCGGCTGCTGGCCGCCGAGAAATGCGTTGACGCCTGTGGACGGGCCGGTTGTGTCCTGGCCGCGGATGGTCGGCGCCTCCTCGCCAATCCCGGCCGCTACAATGTTGGGCACGCGCTGGAGCAGATCGGCAACGGTTGATGCCCAGGGAATTGAGTCGATCGCCTCGGAAGAAAATGCGATCAAACTCGAGGATGTTTCCTGGACGGTTGTCTGGCGACGTTCCCCGGTAACGGTGATCATCTCCAGGTCGGAAGTCGGTGCCGGGCTTTGTTGCGCGCGTGCGGGGCCGTCCAAGGAGACGGCGCCGGATAGGACGGCGGCGACCGATACGCCGCCGAAAGATGTTTTTAGTTTCACTTTTTCCTCCCCGATCAAGACGGTTCTTCTGGGCGCCGCGGAAATCGCGATCACCCTGTTCTTGGTCTCGACAAAGGAGAGGTTTGTGCCGGCCAGAAGTAACTCCAGCGCCTCCGGCAACGTATACGAGCCGGAAACCGGCGAGGACTTGACACGTCCGAGCCCCGCGGAAGGGATCACCAGAGAGTGACCCGTCGCCCGCGCGAGCGCGCGTAGCGATTTGTCCACGTCGCCAGCCGGGATGTCTAAGTCGTACTTTTCAATGCTGGTGGCGCCAAAGCTCATTGTCGAAGACGCCAAAGCCAAAAAGATCGCCAGGAAGGCTATGAGCTTGAAGCAGATTTGCCGACGCCCAGTGTTTCCTTCGCCTTTTCCGGTCGCAACAGCCATTTGCCGTGACCTTTGAGTAAGAGCGCCGACCGAACAAAATCCGTAATACTTTTTGGTTTTGCCGGTTAGCTGCGGGAAATCAGTATGAGGCTGTCAGAAACGCGCGTTACCGTTAGGCCCAACGACGCCGATATCCCTTCGAGCATGACTTCAACCTCACCGATCTTAAGAACTCCGGTGATTTCGAGTTCCTTCAGATCCGGGTCGGCAATGACGATGTCCATGGGCGTATAGCGGGACACCTCCGCGACAACAAATTCCAGGCTCTCGTTCTGAAAATCCAGTTCGCCCCTGGTCCACGACAGGCCTTGCGACAGCGCCGCGGCCGACATCTGCCTTCTCTTGCCCTCCACAACATTGGAGACGCTCGCGGCCTCGCCTTCCGAGAGTATGACACTCGGCGCCCGGGCGCTCACACGGTCCACGGCGGTTTCGTTTTCGGTACGTCCATCAATCCGCTGGATAAGCTCGACGCTGCCTTCGACAACCGATACCAGAGCATCCTCAGGCATCAGCCGCACCGAGAACTTCGTCCCCACCGCGCGAATAAGGCCACCGGCGGCCTGGACAACGAATGGTCGAGCTGCATCGGGCGCAACGCTGAATACGCCTTCGCCTCTCAGCAGGTGCACGCCCCGCACATCTCGAACGTATTCTATTTCAATAATGCTGTCGGTATTGAGCTGGGCGATCGAACCGTCGGGCAACTCTATCGTCCGTACCTCGCCGACCCGTGTTTCATAATAACCACCTTGCGATCCGGGACGCATCAAACCCTGATAGCCCAGTATAGAGACGGTCAGGGCCAAGATGAAAAGCACCGACCCGAACAGAGGCTTGCGGGCCGCCCAGCCGAGACGCTTGAATGAGAGTGACAGAGTTGAGAAAGCCTGACGCCAAGGGCTTCGTAATACCGCTCTTTCGTCGGTCGCTGCCGCACCTGCGAGGGGGTCGAGATCGTACCACTCGGTCGCAATCTCGCGAATGAGCTGTTCATGCAACCGGTCCTGTCGCAACCAGTCGACAAGCTCCAGCTTCTCCTCGGCCGTCAGCTTGCCGCGGTCAAGCCGCGCAACCCAGTCACAAGCCTCCGCTTCGGCATCATTCTGCAGATTCAATTTGATGATATCCGCTTCGTCGGCCATCCGCCTTACCTTCTCGGATCGATCAACGGGGATGCCGAGGTTTGTGCTTTCGCACGGCCGGAAGGCGAGACCTTTTGAGGGCCGAGCGCATCATAGCCCCCGCGGCGCATGGCGCGCCGGCATGCTTTGATTCCGTGGGCGATATATTTTTCCACGGAGCTGACGGAAACCCCCATTTTTCCCGCGACCTCCTTTTGTGAGAATCCATAGACCCGCCGAAGCAATATGGCGCGCTGGTGCGGCTGCGGTAAGGTGGAGAGCGCTTCCCAGAAGGCGTCATGCATGCGGCGATAGTGCAGGTCACGGTCGGCCGGCACCGACCGGCTGTCGATACTGGCCTCGTCGATCTTCGACAAAACCTCACGGGACCTTCTTTCTCTTCCGCGAAAGACCATGTTTCGGGATACCTTAAACAGGTAGCTCTTCGGTCTTCTGATTTTCCTTTTTTCGTCGGCCTCGAACACACGTAAGAGAGCCTCTTGGAGAATATCGTCTACGTCTTCCGGCTTGACCGACAGCCGGAGGATCATTCGGACGATAGCATCTCGGTGTTCCAGAAAGACGTTTGTTATGTAGCTGGGGCGTTCCACCATGCGGCCATAGGAGTAAGAGCGTCTTAGCGACAAGATCCGTAAACGCGGTCGACGTGGTGCCGACGCAACGACCGTCCGCCGCGCCAACGCCGCCATGCGCAAGACCGCCAATTTACTCCAGACTGTCGGGCCCCTTTGTATTCAATGTCCTGATACTTGGTATTTCCAGGTCTTCGCTGGATACCTATTACAATGCCGGCTGGCTCGAAAACGAGAGGCTCGAGCTGGACGCATTAAAGCGATCGCTGCGCGACGAAACGGGCGTTTAGCAACACAAACCCTTGCTCAGCTCACTTCCGCGCGGGTTTCCCTGAAGCCGTTGTAGATCAACAGCATAATTGCGACCGGGCAACTCAGGCAGAGTATCGCAAGCCCATAGGCGAGCGACTGCTGTTCGAAAAGCGGCCGCAAGGCGTCGCTCATCCATCCGGCGGCCTGCGGGCCGAAGCCGATGCCGACAATGCTGAGAAGGACGACATTGACCGATGCGGCCAGGGCGCGCTGATCGGGCCTGGCGAGGGAAAGGATGTAGGCGAACAGGGGCGGGGCGGTGGCATAGGCGGCGAACTCGGCGAGAAACAGCAAATAGGCCGTTGTCGGAGAGGGCGTCAGAAGCACCAGCAAGGCGGAGCAGAAGAAGACGCCAATCATCGCCGATGGAATCCACAGATGATACCGGACGTCATTGCGCAACAATCGCGACGCCAGGGTGGTCAAAAAAAGAATGCCGCCGACGCCGCCGAATACCGCCGCGACACCGAGAAACCGTCCGGCCTCGGCAAGGCCGAACCCGCCAGACCGCACCATGAATGCCGGCGCCCAGTAGAACACGGCGATACTGACGAAGGCGAATATGGCGAAGGCCACAACGGTGCGCGTGTATTGGCGTGACGCAAACAAGGCGCCGAGCGCGGGAAGCAGAGCGCGCGGCGCATTGGCCGCCGTCTGCTCATCGGCGAGCGTCTCCCTCGGCGGTTCTTTGATCAACAAAAACAGCAGGGCGAGAAGGAATCCCGGCGCCGCGGCAGCAAAAAGCGTGACGCGCCAGCCATAGGTTTCCGCCATCCAGCCGCCAACGTAGAACGCGGTGCTCCCGCCTATGACACCGCCGAAGGTAAACACGCCGATGGCCGAGGCACGGTGTTCCGGCTTGAACAGATCCGCAATCAGCGAATGCGCCGTCGGCACAAGACCCGACTCGCCCGCGCCGACACCGGCCCGCGCCAAAACCAGTTGCCAATAGGCGGTGGCGGCCCCGGCCGCAGCCGTCATCGCACTCCAAAACGCCAGCAATATTGAAATCAGCCTGATCCTGACGGTCCGGTCGGCAAGCCGGGCAATGGGTATCCCGCACACGGCGTAAGCCACGGCATAGGCCATACCGGTCAGGAATCCGATTTGCCCGTCGGATAGTCCGAATTCCGCTTTGATGGGCTCGACCAGCGTCGCGACGATATACCTGTCGAGAACGCTCAAGGCGTAGATCAGCATCAAGAAAAATAATGTGATGTACGGGGTAATCTTTTGCGCCGAAGAATTCGCCCGTTCCTGCGCTGATTTACTCTCTGTATTCGGAATCTTACTTTCCTCACGCACGTGGCGCAGAACAAGCTGCCGGAACCGGCAGGATAGATGGTTTCCGGCAGCATAGGCATAAGAATGGGAAATTAAGGGAATAAGGGACTGCGATGCCTAGCGGCGCCGACCTTCGAAAATGACGGGCATACCGGGATGATAGTCGTCAACGGCAACGACGCGGCCATCGAACTCCGCAACCTTCAACGCCTGGCCCGCCAGATAGGCTTCCGTTTCGGCCAGATCGGCCACCGTGAAAATCGGCGCCACGACAGACCGCGCGCGATTGTGCGCAAAAGGTGGATAGAGGCGCGTCAACGCGTCCGGCGAGGCGATGATAAGGCGGCTGCCGTTTTTGAGCGTCGCTACCCTTGGATCGCTTCCCTCGAAATCAAGCCCGCCCAGCGGGCCGATATCGGATGCCATGTCGGCCGGGTCGCGCGCCGCGATCAGAACGCCGGATATATCGGTGGCGCCGTTTGGGTGTTCGGTCGTCAGCTTGGGCAGGACATGCGCCATGTCATGCCGCTCCTGGCCCGAAATCATGATGTGATCGTCCAGAACGCCGTAGATCTGATGCCCCACGTAGCGGACGAATTCGCCCCCCTTCGGATCGTCGCCGCAGACTTCGAAGTAATACGTCGTCTCGGGCCTGCGCCCGGCAGCAAGATGGCGCAGGGTCTCGATGCCGAGGTTTCGAACCTCAAGGCCGATTTTTACGTATCCCGGCTCCTTGAACCGGTCCAAGAAACCGTCGAATGGTTCGAAATAGGGTGTTTCGCCCTCCCGATTGACGACTTCGAGGCTGCTTCCGCTTCGGAAGTAGATGTAAACGCGGTCAAGCACGGGCGTGCTCGGCGCCGCGCCGTCGAAGTCGTCGTATACGGAGATCTCCTTGAACGGCCAAAATGCAAAGCCGAGCCGCTTATACCAGTCGAACACGCCATGACGCGCCTGGCTGACGCAGGTAACCTGCCCAATGCCGA
>JAKSBY010000404.1 GCA_022360855.1 Sphingomonadales bacterium
CGGCTTCGAGGCTCTGATCTCGGCCTTCTCGGAGGCCGCGCATTCGCGCCTCCCGATCTATCGCGAAACCCTGGACGACGTGATCGGCATGGCGCATGTGAAGGACGTTCTCAGGGCGATCGCCGCCCATCAGGAAGACGAGGCGGCCCCGGCGGTCCGCGATATCCTGAGGCCGGTGCTTTTCGTGGCGCCGTCGATGAAGGTGATCGATCTGTTGGCGCGCATGCGCCAGAGCCGCACCCATATGGCCATCGTCGTCGACGAATATGGCGGCTCCGACGGCCTCGTCACCATCGAGGATGTGGTCGAGCAGATTGTCGGCGACATCGAGGACGAGCACGACGAGGACCAGCCGCCGGCGCTCTCCCGGCTGGACGACAGGTCCTACCAGGCGGACGCCCGGCTGCCGATAGAAGAGCTCGAGGAGGTCCTCGGCTGCGATCTCCTGGCGGATGAGCGCGACGAGGATCTGGACACGGTCGGCGGCCTCGTCGTCTCGCTCGAGGGCCGCGTGCCGGCAGTCGGCGAAAGCTTGGTGCACCCGCTCGGCTTCCGCTTCGAGGTGGTCGACGGCGATCCCAGACGGATTAAAACGGTTCGGGTTTATCACGAGACAGTGGACGATCCGGCCGATGACAGGGCCTAGTCGAGTCGCGCCAGCCCCATATCCCGGCATGATTGCACTGGCGCTGGGTGCCGCCTCGTCCTTGGCGTTCGCACCGCTTTACATCATCCCGGCCTTTGTACTCGCGTTCGGCGGCCTGGTCTGGCTCATCGACCGCGCCCCGTCGGTTCGCGCCGCCGCGCTTTGGGGCTGGCTCTTCGGCCTCGGCCATTTCAGTGCCGGGCTTTATTGGGTCGGCAATTCGTTTCTCGCCCAATCGGAGATTCCCGCTTGGAGTGGGCCGATCGCGACGGCGGCGCTTGCTGCCGGGCTGGCGGTATTTGCCGGCCTCGCGGTTGCGGCCGCGAAAGCGCTCTGGCGCGAGGGGCCCGAACGGGTTCTCGTGCTGGCGCTCTGCTGGGCGCTCGGCGAGTGGCTGCGCGGCCATATCCTGACGGGCTTTCCCTGGAATCCCGCGGCGTCGATCTGGGGATTTTCGGTGGCGATGATGCAGCCGGCAGCGCTGATCGGCAACTGGGCGCTCGGCCTGCTCACGCTCGCGGCGGCAGCGAGCCCGGTGGCGTTGCTCTCGCCCAGGGGGCTGGACCGCAGGAGCTGGCACCTGCCGGTCGCGGCGGCGGTTTTGTTCGCCGGTCTGGCGGTCTTCGGTTTCGTTCGCGTGCCGGCCGCTCCCGCCGACGTTCACGAAGATTTTATACTGCGCCTGGTGCAGGCCAATATTCCGCAGAAGGAAAAATGGCGCCGCGACAAGCTCGCCGAGCACATGGCGCGCTACTTCGACCTCACCGGCCCGCTGCCGGAAGATGGCGCGCGGCGCTACACCATCTGGCCGGAAACCGCGGTGCCGCTCTGGCTTGAGGAAGACCGGCGCCTGCGCCGCGAGATCGGCGCCCTGGCGGGCGCAGATGCGGCGCTGATCACCGGCGCGCCCCGGGCCGAAAGAACCGCCGACGGCGTCGGCTACTGGAATTCACTGTATGTGCTGGATTCCGCCGGCGGTATCGCGGCGCGCTACGACAAAGCGCACCTGGTTCCCTTCGGGGAATATCTGCCGGCACGCGGCCTGCTCTCGTGGCTCGGCCTCAAGAAGGTGACCCAGGGCACAAGCAATTTTTCCGCCGGCCCCGGGCTCACCCGGATTTCGGCCGCCGGTCTGCCTCCCTTCTCGCCCCTGATCTGCTTCGAGGTCATCTTCCCGGGCCAGGTCGTGCCGCCCGGGCCGCGCCCCGACTGGCTCCTCAACCTGACCAACGATGCCTGGTTCGGCGATTCGTCAGGCCCGCGCCAGCACCTGATCATGAGCCGCTTTCGCGCTGTGGAAGAGGGTTTGCCACTGGTTCGCGTGGCCGGCACCGGGATTTCGGCGGTTGTCGATGCTCACGGCCGGATTCGTGCCTCCCTGCCGCTTAACAGCGAAGGCGTGATCGATGCGCAATTGCCGCTGCCATTGCCTCCGACGCTCTATTCGCGCTTCGGCGACCTTGCATTCTGGGCGCTCGTCCTTGTCTTGGCCGCCGGCTTGATCATCCGCAAACCCGCTTCGATTCCGGCTTTTCGCCGGGGGCATGGCGCTTGACCGCCAAAAATCCCATGGCTAAAGATATGCCCGCCAATCTGTGTATGCTTCGGGGGTCGAGTGTGCCTCGATTGTAGCGAACACAAAATCAAACAGAGGTGACAAATAGTGACTTCCAATCCCGATCCAGTAGATGTGCATGTTGGATCGCGTGTTCGGCTCCGTCGTACGCTCTTAGGAATGAGCCAGGAAAAGTTGGGGGAAGCGCTCGGGTTGACATTCCAGCAAATACAAAAATACGAACGGGGGGCGAACCGCATAGGTTCCAGCCGGCTTTTCAAGCTCTCAAAAATTCTCGACGTTCCAGTCTCGTTTTTCTTCGACGACATGGCCAGCGAAACCGCGGCGCAAGCCAAGGGAATGGCTGAGGCTGCGGCCCAGCCATTCGAGGTTGACCAGTTGTCGAAGCGCGAGACCCTGGAGCTCGTTCGGGCCTATTACCGCATAACCGACCCCAAGGTGCGCAAGCGCCTGTTTGAGTTGGTCAAATCCGTCAGCCAATCGGCTGCCGGACTTGGGCCTGTAAGAAAGCGCGCGTCCTAGGACGCCATTGACAGAACTCAGGATGGACCGCCGCTGAACCCGTTCAGCGGCGGTTTGTCTTTGGCCTCCGGCATCCACGGGCCTCTTCTCATCTTCACCTCTTTGTTTTGGGTGGGGCGGCGGCAGAATATAAAGATATCTTTATACTTGTGGGTTATTGGGGCTGTTGATATACAGCCTGCGCACTCGCACTCTGCGGCGTGACGACGCGGAGGCGCAGCATCCCCTTACCCATTATCCGGGAGACAGACATCTTGATGGCGCGCGATTATCTCTTTGCAAGCGAGTCGGTTTCCGAGGGCCACCCCGACAAGGTGGCTGACCGAATCTCCGATTCCATCCTCGATCTCTATCTGACCGACGATCCCTATTCCCGCGTCGCCGTCGAGACCCTGGTCACCACCAACCGCATCGTCCTTGCCGGCGAAGTACGCGGATCGGACAAGATCGGTCCGGCCGAGCTCGAAGAGGTCAGCCGCGCGGTCGTGCGCGAGATCGGCTACGAGCAGGAGGGCTTCCACTGGAAAAACGCCAACTTCGATTGCTATGTGCATGCGCAGTCCGCCGACATCGCCATCGGCGTCGACGCCAAGGACAACAAGGATGAAGGCGCCGGGGATCAGGGGATCATGTTCGGCTACGCCTGCCGTGAGACAGAGGCGCTGATGCCGGCGCCGATCCACTTCTCCCACGCCATCCTGAAATCTTTGGCGGACGCGCGCCATTCCAAGGCGACGACGCTGTTGGAGCCGGATTCGAAGAGCCAGGTGTCGTTGCGCTACGTCGATGGCCAACCCGTCGAGGCGACGTCGATCGTGGTCTCGACCCAGCATGCGGCGGAAGCGGACCAGGACGAGTTGCGCGAGCTCGTGCGCGCGCACGTGACCGATATCCTGCCGGACGGCTGGATGTGTCCCGACGAGGAATTCTACGTCAACCCGACCGGCAAATTCGTGATCGGCGGGCCCGACGGCGACGCCGGGCTGACCGGTCGCAAGGTCATTGTCGATACCTATGGCGGCGCGGCACCCCATGGCGGCGGCGCCTTTTCCGGCAAGGACCCGACCAAGGTCGACCGTTCCGCCGCCTATGCCGGCCGCTATCTGGCGAAGAATGTGGTCGCCGCCGGTCTGGCCGACAGGTGCACCTTGCAGCTCTCCTACGCCATCGGCATCTCCAAGCCGCTGACGCTCTATCTCGATCTGCACGGCGCCGACACGGTGGATCACGAGCGCCTGTCCAAGGTATTGCGTGAATTGATGGATCTCAGCCCGCGCGGCATTCGCGAGCATCTCGACCTCAGCCGCCCGATCTATGCCGAAACTTCTGCTTATGGCCATTTCGGCAGGCCGCCGCAGGAAAATGGCTGCTTCAGCTGGGAAAAGACCGATTTGGTCGAAGCCCTCAAGGCGGAGTTCGCCTAGGCCGCTGCGAGACTATGACCGGCGCGCCGATCCGATTCTATGGCCGCCGCAAGGGTCACGCCCTGTCGGCCGCGCAACGGCGCCTAGTCGACGAACTGCTGCCCGAACTCGCGGTCGCCGATGACGGTGAGATCGATCTTGGCGCTTTGTTTCCGAGCGCGCAGACTATCTGGCTCGAGATCGGCTTCGGCAAGGGCGAGCATCTCGCGTGGCAGGCGGCGCGCCATCCCGAGATCGGCTTCATCGGCTGCGAGCCCTACATCAACGGTGTTGCCGGCCTCCTGGCGGCGATCGCGCGCAACGGCCTGAAAAACACGCGCATCTTCGCCGAAGATGCGCGGCTTCTGCTGCCGCGGCTTGCGCCGGCCAGCATCTCGTGCGTGTTCCTCCTGCACCCGGATCCCTGGCACAAATGGCGCCACGCCAAGCGGCGTTTCGTGAGCCCAGAGAACCTGGACCAACTGGCCAGGATCATGACGCCCGGCGCCGAGCTCAGGATCTCTACTGACGACGCCACCTATTGCCGCTGGACCCTGCTGCAAATGCTCGCCCGCAAAGACTTCGCGTGGGCCGCCGAGCGCGCGGACGACTGGCGGCACCCGCCCGAAGACTGGCTCGAGACCCGCTATGCGGCCAAGGCCCAGCGCGAAGGCCGCAGTCCTGTCTATCTGAGTTTTGAGCGGGTCGTGCTCTAGCCTTGCCCGAGCAAGGCTCGCGCGCCTTCCCAGATCTCGAAGACTATCTCTCCCGCTGGCCGAGCCGTCGCTAACCGCGCCGATTGACCCGCCCAGGCCTGCATGCGGTCGATATCGTTGGCGCGCGCTGCGTCGTCACGCATCGCCTGGGTCAGGCCGCGCTGGACCGGGTAGGGCGCTGGCGGCGGCGCGCCGGGCGCGGTTGCCGCCCGGGTGTAGGCAGTCGTGAGCGCACGGCCCAGCCGGCCGGAAAAGGCGCGTGTGGCCAGGGTCTCCTCAGGCCGGGCTGCGCCGATGGCATCGGCCCAGGCGGCGGGCAATTCGGCCTCCGGGCACCTGAGGAGGCCGGTGCCGATCTGCACCGCCGAGGCGCCGAGCAAGAGCGCCGCGGCAACACCGCGCGCATCCGCGATGCCGCCGGTCGCGACCACCGGCACGTCCACGGCGTCGACGATCGCCGGCAA